>JAKALG010000159.1 GCA_021813235.1 bacterium | reverse complement strand
CCTTCAACTCTTTTTTTGCTTCTAAATTACCATAATCTACCTGATTCTTTTTCAAAGGAATCATAAAACCTAAAGATCCTTTAATTGATATAGGCTTATCGGGTTTAATTGCAATTTTGTTCTCCATTACTAAATTTCTAAAATTTTTAATCCTCTCTTAATAGCCACAAAACCATAACCCCAAAGGAATGGAAGCCATAAAGGTATCAAATTAAAAAAGGTTTTTCTTAAAAAAGTTTCGACACCCGTGCTAACAAAAATCATCTCAGATAAAATCATCATAAAGAATCCAAAAATCAATATAAGAGTATCTCCTTTTTCTTTTTTGACCAAAAAAGCAATTAAAATAATTAACACATAAACTGTCGTTAATAAATAATCATTCTCGATAACGGGAATTAACCCAATCATTACAAGAATCGGTATTATATTTAAAACAATATTTATTATTTTATTTTTTAGATTCATAAATTTCTCCTAATTCTTTTAATGCTTCTTCGGCATAAAACAAAATATTTGGCCGTAAATCCATTTTATTTAATTCTTCTTTTGTTACCCAGCGAGTTTCTGCTTTCTCGTGTTCCATTATTGAATCGAAAAGTTTATCCGTTTTGGCCTTTGCAAAATATGTGAGTACAACATGCCTATGAACATCATTTACTTGATGAATTCCAATATAGCGAGGACCAACAATATGTTTATAATCAAATTCATCGTCTATAGATAGTTTAGGCCCTATTAATTCTATTTCAAGTCCAACTTCTTCTTTCACTTCACGAATAGCGGCTTGCACTGGGTCTTCGTCTAATTCAATATGTCCTCCGACGGAAAGCCAAATGTGATGCTTGTCATGCATACGTAAAAGCACTTTATTCTTATAAACAACAAATACTTCTACTGTAAAATCAACTTTTTCGTGAATATGTGGCATATTACTTTAATTTAATCTCATTATTTAAAGCTTTTTTCTTTTCTTTTTCTTCTATGTTTTTTACGTAAATTTCTTCAAATATTTCTTTATTAAATCTTCTTAAATATTCCCATCCTTTCGGTACTACTCTTTTTTCAGTATTAAAATTATATTTTTTTGCAAATTCCTTTATCTTATTTTTTGTATCTTTTATTTGATTCTCGTCATTTATCATTGATTCAATTTCGCACATATTATATTTATCTTCTCCCAAACCATAATCTACCTCATCAACATCAATAATAAATTCTTCTTTTTTATATTCTTTTCTATGTGTTTTGAAATCTACTATAGAAATAAATTTATTTTCTTTTTTCATTACAATTTCTTCTAAATCTTTACCCGTATCAAAAAATTCTTTTATTCCTTCCATTTCTTTTCCAAGATATTCCTTTATCTTTTTTCTATCTTTTATTTCTAAATCCGCCTTATTTCCTAAACCTACTTTTAACTCAAAAAAACCAATTGCTTCTCTTGGTTTCTCTTCTTCTTTATATTTTTTTCTAACAGTTCGATAGCGTAAACGAATGCCTTTTCTAAGTAGTCTAAAATCAGGAAAATCAAAGTAAACATCGTGACTATCTTCATCATATAACTTTTCGGAATCATCCAATAAAAGTTTCAACTGTTCTTCTGCTGGTTGGTATCTTAATTCTACTTCAATATTTTTTTTCTCGTCCATAATTGTATTTTATTGAATTAATATCTTACGTTTTTAAACAAACTTTTTTGGTATTGGAAATTTTTTAGCAAGTTTTTTGATTTCTTTGTGGATAGATTCTTTTACTTTTTTATCGTCTTTATTTTTGAGTGTCTTTATCATAAGCTCTGCGACATATTTACAGTCTTTTTCTTTGAAACCTCGTGTAGTGATGGCTGGAGTGCCAAATCTGATACCAGATGGGTCCATAGGCTTTCTGGTATCCCCTGCAATAGTATTCATATTTAAAGTAATCCCCACTTCATCGAGCACTGTCTGCGCTTCTTTACCCGTCACTCCTAAAGAGCCAAAAACATCAGCTAAAATAAGGTGATTATCAGTACCTCCACCTATCATACGAATTTTATTTTTACGAAAAACTTCTGCCATTGCTTTTGCATTTTTCAAAACTTGTCCGGCATACTTTTTATATTTTGGAGTCATTGCTTCTCCGAAAGCGACAGCCTTGGCAGCGATAATGTGCATATGCGGACCTCCTTGTATCCCTGGGAAAATAGCTTTATCTATTTTTTTAGCAATTTCTTCATTCTCTCTGGTGAGAATTATTCCTCCGCGAGGACCACGAAGAGTTTTATGGGTTGTAGAAGTGATAATATCAAAGCCATCATCAAATGGATTGCGAAGTGCGCCAGCTGCGATAAGACCTGCGATATGCGCCATGTCTGCCATAGTGATGGCTCCGACTTCATGTGCAATCTCTACAAACTTTTTATAATCAAGAGTGCGAGAGTAAGCAGAAAAACCAGCTAAAATTATTTTCGGTTTAAATTCTTTTGCCACACGACGCAAATCTTCATAATCAATTTCTCCTGTCTCAGGATTTTTCATCTTGTATGTGACAAATTTATAAATTTTTGCAGGTAAAGTCATCGGATGTCCATGAGTTAGATGCCCTCCATGAGAGAGGTCCAT
>JAKALG010000158.1 GCA_021813235.1 bacterium | reverse complement strand
TAAAAAAGTCATTGAGTAATGGGTAAATATAAGCGACATTCTTGACTGCCGTGTAGTATTTAGAAAATGTCTGTAAAGTTTCTAAGTCAGGGAAAGCATTGGGGTTTCTCGCTGGTTTATGACGTAATTGTTGATACATCCATCCTTCGTCTTGCGCTCTTGGAAAGTAGAAATCATACGGGGCCTCGCTCAAATCATACGAAATTCCCTCCTGCTGAGTTATTCCGTTTTGCGTAATAAGTCCAGTAGCGCGAGTAGTTAAAGATTGTCTTGTTGGAGGAGCCGCAATCCATGTTGGGCACAAAAGAATTCCAGTCCTAGCCTCCACCCAATCTTCTGCGTAACGAATCCACTGGATAATCGTTGATGTAGGAATCGGAGTAGGAGGATTACCATAAATAGACAAAGGAATACCAACAAATCCTAACAAATCAGAAGGCATCAAACCCGTTTTAGTCGGAGTACTCTGAGCCCCGTATCCAATGGGAGTAGGTCCTTCAAGACTGCCACTAGCAGGGATGTTCCAGGTCCAGAGGGCCGTGGTTTGAACTAGTGGAGCCTCCAGCGAGGCTTCTTCCAATAAGGGCATCTTAATATACTCCTGCTAGATCGGGTTTCTACATCAGGTTCGCACGGGCGACAGAAATTGTATAGTGTTACGCCGTAATAACTATTGACAGCGTTATGAAAATCAAATACAATATGATTTTCATATATAGGAAATTTCATCATGGCATCAGGAGTATACAAAATCACGAACACAACCAACGGCAAAGTCTATGTAGGCAGTGCTGTCAATTTTGATACGCGGTGGAAAGAACATATCCGCGAACTGAGAAAAGGTACTCATCACAGTAGTGCATTACAAAACGCTTGGAACAAGTATGGTGAAGACAATTTTGAGTTTTCAATCATCGAGGAATGTGAGCGAACGCGAAAAGTGCTTCTCGGTAGAGAACAATACTGGATTGACACGCTGGACTCCGTTGCAAAAGGATACAACATCGCCAAGACAGCCGGTAGTCAATTAGGAATGAAGCAATCACCGGAAACTATTGCTGCTCGCGTAGAGAAGAACACAGGCAAGAAGCGTACACCTGAAACAAAGGCGCTCATGTCAGAAGTCCAGAGCAACCGTTCTCCTGAGTGGTGCGCTAACATCGCAAAAGCACATATCGGCAAGAAGCATAGCGAAGAAACACGAAAGAAAATATCAGAAGCAACAACAGGCAGGAAATTAAGCGAAGATCATATTGAAAAGTTACGTGGCAGGAAACATACGCAAGAAACAAAAGCGCACTTATCAGAGATAATGAAAGCTCGTTCGCCAGAATTTATTGAAGAAATAGCGCAGAAGAACAGGGGGAAGAAACGAACACCAGAGCAAATAGCAGCTATGAGCAAAGTGCAAAGCAACCGTTCGCCAGAATGGATAGAAAAAAATGCAGCAGCAAACAGGGGAAAGAAAAGAACTCCTGAGCAAAGGGAACGTATTAGGCAAGCGCATCTTAGAGAAAAACGATCTCCAGAACAAATGGTAGAGAAGATAATGCTCTGTGTTCCGGCTGATTACTATGCTAGAGCATTAAAAATTGTTATGTCAGCGATTAAAAAAAATAAAAGCTCCAAATCATTCCCTGGAGTTCGAGAAGTAAAAAATTCTAAATTACAATACGGGTCAAGATTGATGATTAATAAGGTGGATCATACCTTCTGTTCGTTCGATACTCCAGAAGAAGCCTATGAATACAGAATGCTGGTATTGATGGAACTCAAAATGTTTCTCGAATCCAAACTCGCCAACCCACCGTGTTGACAAAACAACTTCCTCATGTTACCATGACAATACAAACACACCAGGAGAATCGCATGAAAATCGTAAAGTACGAAGGATATTTGACGCAGCAGAAGTTGTCGGCGCTCTTACGCGAAGCACTCAAGGATAAGTACGCCGCGTTCATGGAAGAGCAGAAAGTGGCAGGAAAGCCACGTTGTCGCTGGGATATATACATGACTTTCCCGGATGGGCGCGAAATTGCCGTCGAGTTTGACGGAGATCAGCATTACCGAGACACGTTGGTCATGAAGTTGGACCTTGAGAAAGAAGACTTGGCCGATGAGGCGGGTATTGAAGTTGTCCGTCTCCCCTATTGGGTTCAGTTGACTGACGATACGGCAAAGCATTACTTCGGTGATCTCTTTGACGGAATTCATATTGAGCAGGACTATCCGCACGGCTTCATCAAAAGCAAGATATTCCCAGCGTCTTACTGTGCATTAGGTGTAGAGCGATTCATGGCTGAGTTGCACGATCTTCCAGAGAAAGAGTTTGTTGAGGTAGTTACGAATCTCTTTGATCACGCTTTTGACACGGCGTATGCGCCTGAATTTGTTGTTCCAGGCGTAATGGCTGATTTGCTTAACGTGAAGCTAGAAGACGACGATCTGAAATTTGAAAATGTGGATGGTGTGTGTATGATCGTTAATGAGTAATTCACACCGCCTTATACCGGAAGCAAAAACTTCCGGTTATTTTTCGTAATTATATATAAAGTGTACAACCTGCTCAGTCTTGTCGTCAGGTTTCTTTTCAATATTCACCTGATAACCC
>JAKALG010000157.1 GCA_021813235.1 bacterium | reverse complement strand
GTCCTGCACCTTCTAGGAACGAACAGAAATATTCCTGTTGTATAATTGCTTCGGGATTGTTTCTTTTTTCTTCGTCTAGTGCTTCTTGCGTGAGAACGTGGGTATCATCTACTGTTAGTATCTGAACATACCACTTTGGATTATCTTTTGCTTTCTGTAATAACTCCCAAGCATGGTTTTTCCCACGAGGCGTAAAGTTAAAAATCGCCCACCCACCATTAGCTGCCAAAATTGGGCTTACGAATTTCCAAGCATCAGGAGATGTTATTGAATATTCAGAAAAAACTACTCCTATTGGGTTTGAACCAACTCCGCTTTCCTTAAATTCATCAGCAGATATAAGTTGTATAATACTTCCATTGATGAGTTCAATCTTTAATTCTGTTGTATTTGTTGATTTTATTAGACTGCTTGGTATATGGTCAAGCATCTTAAAACCATCATTATCTATATTGTCCCAGATTACTTTCTTTGCGTGTTTGTATGTGGGTAAGAAATAAAAATATGTTCCTACTCTTTCAAATGCCTTTTTAATTGTATAGTTAAAGCAAGTTTTATCTTTACCAGCTCTACGATTCCAAACAATTATTGCTCTGGTTATTCCTGAATCAAGTGCGTTCAATAAAGGTAATTGATAACTACGAGCTTTGAATTTGTGAGGAAGATTCAATATCATCTTTATAGTTTATAAGATTAACGACAATAGGTGTTCCATCCGCTCCCGTCTGTTCAGTTCTTTGTGCAAATTCTGATTTTGCTTTTCTTTCAAGATACCAATTAGACTGTTGTTTATCACCACTGTTTATTGCTTCAACGATATTGACTCTTGCACGATATTTAGGCATTTCCTTTAATGCTTCTTTTCTGTCCGAAAAGCTAGGATTTTCTTTACAATAATCATAAAATGTAGACTTTGAGATTCCAGCAATAAAGCAAGCTTCTAAGTCGCTTGCTCCATTAGAAAATGCAATTTCCAGTTTAGCTATATTTTCTGGAGTCATTACTGTTGGTCTTCCTATATCTGCCATTTATTTTTTATCTTGTGAATCAGTCTCGGGAACAAACTTTTTCATTCTCCTAACCATTTCAATATTATCAGAAGAAAGTGTTGTTCCATTAAGATAATCTAAATCTGAATCCATCATATCATAAATATCAACATCTCTATCTCCGTATGGGTTATTTGTATTATCAATATATTCCATATTACTTTTTTACTTTATTTTTAGGTATAATTTTTTCTCCTTTGTGAACATAAGCCAAGCCAGTTTTCTTAACAATTCCGCCATGTTTGAATGATGGTATTCCTTGTGCCTCAGCAGGTAAGGGAATAGATTTTGTCTTTTTGCCTGGAATCCTATCGTTTTTAGCGTATGGTTGCATTATTTTTTCTTTCCTTTTAATGCTAATTTCTCCATTTTGGCTTTACCATATTTCTTATCACCAATATATGCAGCCAAAGCTGGACTTCCAACCTTTTTTTCTAGTGCCTTAAATCTCGCTCCTGAACCTAATTTTGCTTTTGTCATATGATATATAATATCTTATTATGCCGTGCCAATGCAATTAAATAATATCTTCTTTCTTATCTTCATTTCTATACAATGTACGTCTTGATATTTTCCACCCTTTTGAAATTTGTTCAAGATTGATTATTTTAGTATTTCTTGAAATATCTATTCTATTATGAAGTATCTTTTTTGTTTCGTCAGTAAGTATCTTTTTCATCTATTTTTAATGTACAAATATAGATTAGCAATAGCCTCTTTTTTGGTATTATCACTACTTTTCTTTTATATCTTCTGTACCTGTTTCTATAACAGTATCAGGGTCAATATCTTCAGGTTTATCTTCTAGCATACACTTTGGACATCCGTCTTCAATAGCATCAAACGCATACCAATACTTTCCTAGAAAGTCTACTCTCTTTAACTCTCCACAACAACCACAAAATACTCTAGTCATATTACAATGCAGTAGAATTTTCGTTATCTTTTGTTGATTTTATAATGATATTGTTTGAAATTTCTAAAGCCATATTATTATCCTGCAAAATTTTAGTAATCTGTTCAATAACTTCTTCTTTAGTTTTTGTTTCCATAAAATTATTTATTACCCCACCTAATAATAGCACTTTTTTTACCTGCGATGCTTCTCATTTCTGAAATTTGCTCTTTGGTATATTTTTTCTTTGTCGCTTTCCAAGAGTTCAAACCTCCTTTTCTTCCATTCTCTTCGTGAGCCTTTTTCTTATTTTTTTCTGAAACTTTTACTTTCATAGGGGTATTATAGCACTTTGTTAGATACTTTGCAATAGTATTCTTCTCCGTTAATAATCGTAGGTTCTTGCAGCCATCTTTTTTTCTTTGGCTTTTTTCGGCAATTCGTACAATAGGCATATTTAAGCCAGATGTATATTTTCTTGCATTTTTTGCAGGTTTTGTGATGTTTCATATTATATTATCCCTCTTTCTCGTGCCACCTCCTCGCTCACAGTAACCCTCACTTCCGTAGACGAACATTCAGGGCAGACTTTTTCTTCGCCCTCCCATCTTTTGTCGCACGACTCGCACCATAAGTAGGCCATAATGTTAGTTGTTATTGTTCTAGTAA
>JAKALG010000156.1 GCA_021813235.1 bacterium | reverse complement strand
GATTTTGTCCTTGTTCTTCCGCTTCGATGCTTATATCTTTGAATTTACCCATGATTTTCTCCTTTGTTGATGTTATAAAGAAAGTCTGCTTTCAAATAACCTCATAACCATTTCTTTAAATAAAATCTCGCTTCCGAAAAGTTTGTAAGCATTTAATAAATGTTCATCAGTCATATCTTTAATTTTAATTGAACGCCCATCCTTTCTTTTCCACTCATTATCTCTAAAATTTCTATGAGCTTTTAATAACTCTTTTTCTTCAATGTAATGTCCGTATAAATCAGCTTGAATTTCTATGTCATCTGTAAAATCACCCATTATTTGCTCCCTAATTCTTTTTTGCGTTCATCCTTTGCTTTCTCAAGCTGTGTCAATGCGTCTTTGTTGCCATTACATTTTTTGACTGACTCTACATAGATTTTCTTAAGAGCATCAATGTCCTCTGCCGCTAAGATAGCCTCAATCAATGGCACAACATCGATCTGCTCTGGCTCTACATCAGGCAAATCCTCGCCTTTGTAGATATAAAGACCGATACCATGTAATGCGATAGCCTTAGCAAGGCATCGTTGCATGGCTGTATTGATGTCCATAGAATTGAATATGGTTTTAGGTTTGTTCTGGTAATCAAGAATAGGAAGCTGTGCTGTCATAGGCTTACCAAATGCGGTTACAGTACAAAAGACCATGGCTGTGCCATCAGGAAATACACAATAAGGTTGTGAATCATTATTAACTGTGAACCAGCGATAATCCCAAGTTGCTAATGGATCATGTTGGAGTAAAGTATCAACTGCTGAGGCCCAAGAGAGATAATTAAACTTACCTTTCTTCTCGACTTGGTCATTGACATTTAATTCACGCATTTTTTTAAATTGATGTTCCATGATTTTCTCCTGTGTTATAAAATGAACTACGAATTTATAATATATTACAAGGCAAAGATTAATGCAAGTAAAATTTACATTACCACTCGCACCTACCTTAAACCACCACATTTTACGCCAAGGCAATCGTTATTTTCCAAGCCAAGAATATAAGATTTTTCAGCAAGAGGTTAAGTATCGAACTTTAAGATTAGAGAGGTTTAAAGCATTACCTCTTGAGATATATATAGGGATTCATTTTAAAGACAAAAGAAGACAGGATATAGATAATCGAGTAAAACCGACTTTCGATGCCTTGATGAAGTCAGGATTGTTTGATGATGATTCCCAGATCATAAAGATGACAGTTGAGAGACTGGAGAATTCTAACCCACCTTATATGGAAATTGAGATCAAAAGTTTAGTTTGAACTTTTTAAAAAAATATATTATATTCTAGTCAAATCCTATGCCAAGGGATAACATTAAATAGCATGGCTTCGCATGAACATCTAACGGGTTGCTATTTTCCCGTTCTTGGCAGACTTCGAAAGGAGTAGGTGTTCAGTCGAAGCCATTTTTTTTGGGAGTTTAAAATGGATGAAGGTCTTTTATGTAGAACATATGGAAGCGTAGATACAGTAATTTATTTAAGTGCTTCTGGATGGTTGATAATTAAGCAAATAAAATCAGATCAGCATAAAGCGGATGTTGTTTCAATTGACCCGCAATATATTCCTAAAATGATAAAAATGATTCAGGAAATTTATTCTGAATATGAAAGTCATTCTGAATATTTATTAGAACAACAAAAAAAAGAGGTTTAAAAAATGGACTATGCCAAAATATCTAGTAAATTTTGGTCGGGTTCAACAGGCAGAGCTATTCGCGGCGATACTAACGCACAAATTGTAGCTCTGTATCTTTTAACCAGTCCTCACGCAAACGGAATAGGTGTTTTTCATTGTCCACCGCTTTATATTTCATATGAAACAGGAATACCCTTAGAAGGGGCTTTGAAGGGTCTCGAAAGGCTCTCCGAAGTGGGTTTCCTTACCCTTGATAAGGGTAGTGAATGGGTATGGATTCATGAGATGTTAAGCTACCAGATGGGAGATGACCTAAAACCTAATGATAATCGTATTAAGCATATTATAAAACTTTATCACAACATCCCTGAAAGCCTTATAAAGTCTAGCTTTTACGAAAAATACAAAGAAAAATATTTATTGAATTTAGAAGCCCCTTTGAAGCCCCTTATAAGCCCATTCGAAGCCAATAACAATAACAATAGCAATAACAATAACAATAAAAAAGAAAAAAATATAAAAAAAGAAAAGTCTGATTTTGATGCCAAAGGTGAATTGTTAAAACTTGGAGTAGAGGATCAGATTGCCAATGATTTTCTGCTTGTTAGAAAAAACAAAAGATCACCATTAACGAAAACAGCTTTATCAGGAATAACAAATCAAGCCAAAGAAGCTAAGATGTCATTAAACGATGTTTTGAAATTGTGCTGTCAAAACAACTGGCAAGGATTTAAGGCTTCTTGGATACCAAAACAGGAGAACAATCTTGGCAAATATGTCTAACCTACTCATCTCTGGTAATCAAATCGATGCTTGGCAACAACAAGTTACCACTGATGACCTATCACAAGTTACACCAGCTAGTTACTTTGAGGATCAAGTAAATGAGTATTTCGATCAAGGTGGAGCATTACAAGGATTAGAACTTCCTTGGACTAAAAC
>JAKALG010000155.1 GCA_021813235.1 bacterium | reverse complement strand
GTCTTTTCCAAAATAACTTTTGACTCTATCTTTGAGAGAAGTCGCTTTACCAATATATAAAATTTCTTTTCCTTTCTTAAAAAAGTAAACACCTGGTTTATTTGGTAATCTTATTTTTTTTAGATATGAAATTTTCATGAGAATTATTTACGTAAAGCCTTTTTAAGATATTTACCAGTATAACTCTTATTGTTATTGGCCACATCTTCAGGAGTACCTTTAGCTACTAAATTGCCACCATTTACTCCTCCCTCAGGCCCAATATCTATAATATAATCAGAGCTTTTTATAATATCTAAGTTGTGTTCAATTAGGACGACCGTGTGCCCTTTAGATATAAGCTTATTTAAGACTTCCAGAAGTTTAACCACATCATCATAGTGTAGCCCAACCGTTGGCTCATCTAAAAGATAAATAGTTTTTTCTAAATAAGGACGAAAAAGCTCGCTTGAAATTTTCACGCGTTGAGCTTCTCCTCCCGAGAGAGTGGTGGCAGATTGACCGAGTTCTAAATATCCTAGACCTACACCCATCAAAGTATGAAGACGGTCAGAAATAGCGGGAATATCTTTGAAAAATGTAAGCCCTTCTTCGACGGTCATGCGAAGTATTTCATAAATATTTTTTTTCTTATATTTGACTGTGAGTGTCTCTTTATCAAAACGTTTACCATTACAAACATCACAAGTGACATAGACGGTCGGCAAAAAATGCATTTCCACAGCAATTTGCCCATTTCCTTCACAAGCTTCACAACGTCCACCTTTTACATTGAAAGAAAAACGATTAGCTTTCCATCCACGAAGGCGTGCTTCTTCTGTCGTCGCAAATAAATCTCGTATATGAGTGAATGTCCCAGTATAAGTCGCTATATTTGAGCGTGGAGTTCTACCTATTGGAGATTGATCTATTAAAACCGCTCGGGATAAATATTCTGTGCCCGTAAAAGAAGAACAATTGAAAACTTTTGCTGTACGATATTTCCTTTCATAACGAGCTTGAAGATTTTTATACAAAATCTCATACATCAGAGAACTTTTGCCAGAACCAGAAACACCTGTGATGGATGTCATCACACCTAAAGGAATTTCTACATTTAAATTTTTTATATTAAAAACTTTTCCACCTGCTATTCGTAAAACTCCTTTTGCACTTCGACGTTTCTCTGGAGTTTCAATTTTTAACTCACCTCTTAAATAACCAAGAGTCCTAGATTTAGTATTTTTTCCTACCCCGTAGGAAGTACTCTTTCCTTCGGGGTTTGCTGTCAGTAAATCTTCTAGCCAACCTGAAACAATAATTTCTCCGCCATGTACTCCAGCCTTGGGTCCAATATCAATAATATAATCTGAGGCATAGATAGTGTCTTCGTCGTGTTCTACAATTAAAATCGTATTTCCCAAATCACGTAGATTTTCCAAGGTTTTTATCAAACGATCATTATCTCTTTGGTGTAATCCAATAGTTGGTTCATCGAGCACATAGAGCGCTCCGACAAGCCTAGAACCAAGCTGTGAAGCCAGTCTGATACGTTGTGCTTCCCCTCCTGACAAGGTGTTTGCTTTACGAGAAAGCTGTAAATAATCGAGTCCTACATCTAGCATAAACTGAAGTCTAGCTTCTATTTCTTTTACTACTGGAAGAGATATTTCACGCTCTTGTTCCGAAAGTTTTAATGTTTTGAAAAATTCATGCGCATCTTTAATTGAGAGAGAAGCAACATCTAGAATATTAAGACCTCCTTCTTTCTCCTCCCCCTTAGTAAGGGGGAGGTTGGGTAGGGGTCCTTGCCCTTTCAAAAAAACATTCAGAGCTTCAGGACGAAGTCTTGCGCCTTTACAAGCATCACATGGTTCATCTCCCATAAAATATTTTGAACCTAATCCATGACAAACTTCACAAGCACCATATGGAGAATTGAAGGAAAAAAGACGAGGTTCAATTTCTGGAAAAGAAAAACCGTCATTCTTGCAAGCAAATTTTGCAGACATGACAAATTCTTCTTCTTTACCAAAAGAAATAGTGACAAGTCCATCTGATTCAAGAAGTGCCCGTTCTAATGCTTCAGAAAGTCTCATTCGGCTCTCGTCTTTTTTACTAGCAAACTCATGTACAGCAAAGTGGTCAACCAAAATATCAATATTGTGCGCTTTATTTTTTGATAATACTATTTGTTCACGTAATTTCTTCATTACTCCATCTAAACGAATTTCTGAAAATCCTTTACCAAGTAAATCATAGAGAAGTTGATAGTATTCACCTTTACGTCCACGGACAATGGGAGAAAAAATGCTAATTTCTGTTTCATTCCATTCCACTCCCATTACTGATTTCTTATTTTTTTTGCTTTTCTCTAGTGTTTTTATTTTTTCTAAAATGAAATTTAAAATTTCTTCATTGGAAAGTTTTTTAATTTCTTCTCCACAAGTCGGACAATGTGGATGACCAATACGTGCATACATCACACGGAGATAATCATAAATTTCTGTGATTGTCGCAACAGTAGAACGAGGATTGTTAGACCGAGATTTTTGATCAATAGAAATAGCGGGAGATAACCCTGTGATTTCATCTACATCTGGCTTCGGCATTTGATTTAAAAATTGTCGTGCATAAG
>JAKALG010000154.1 GCA_021813235.1 bacterium | reverse complement strand
AAAAGGTATAAAGTATCGTCTTTATCATTTCATAGGGCTAAAATGGCAGGATTTTAACAAAAAACCGCCTTACTACTGTATATCGGCGGCTCAAAAGTGTTGCTTTTAGATTTTTAGAGGTTACGACATAAAGGATATGAACAAGGAAATATTGTTTTATGCTGTTGGAGATGTAATCTTACAAAAAGTAATTTCTTCTCAAAAGAAGAAATGTTAGAGATAGCCGATAAATATATTAAACCAAAGTGGAACATTTTATAAGTATTTCGTCAATGTGTTATCCCCAACTCGTTTCTATTCAATGTGCTATACTAAAATTATGGAAGCAACGAATAAGGATTTAGAAAGGGTTTATAAGAAACGCTATGAAAACCCACCAAAGTTTAGCGCAGGTCGTCCAAGAGGAAGTAAAATGAGAAGCAAAGACGAGGAACGATTCCGCACAACGTATGGAATGTACGGCTCGGAAGAACAGTTGAAACAATTTCTTAGTTGGGAAAAATCAATGAAACATTTTACTAAAGCGGTAAGAAATACCACAAAAGAAATATGAGGTTTGTTGTCATAAAATATTTATTTCTTGTTCTGTTCATCGCTCTGATAATTATTTCAATTCCATCTCAGGTCTATAAAATAGAACATAAGATTATCAAAAAGATAAACGCTGTTGTTACCGCATACACTCCAAGCGCTGATGAAACAGACGACACTCCATTTATAAACGCTGCGAATAAAAGAGTAGAAAAAGGAGATATCGCCAATAACTGTCTCCCGTTCGGGACCCGCGTGAGAATTGACAAGGATATCTTCATCGTAAGAGACAGACTCAATAAGCGATATGGATGTTTACATTTCGATATACTTACTTTTGACAAAACAAAAGCTCTCGAATGGGGAAGACAGAAAAAGGTTGTTGAGGTTCTTGCAAAAATCTAAATAACTACTACAATGGAAGAAATGCAATGTGCGGAGTGCGGTAATAAATTACGCAGCGATGTAATTAAATGCTTCAAGAAAATTGATAGCAAAATACAGCGTGTATGCACATCGTGTTTTGAAAAGCCACGAGAAAAGCTGAATAAAAAGTTATCCACAAGACAGGTTAAAGCGAGTGTGCTATACTAATTGAAGTAAAGCAATTTAACAAAAGCGAATTACTTATCGAATTACTTATAGTGGTTAGTAGATGGTAGCAACTTACGAAAAGATGGAATGTTGGCTAGTGCGTTCTAAGAGACTAAGAGAGTCATGACTCCGAATGTATTGGAATAAAATCTAGTGTACGCCATTTTAGATATAGCGTGGGTATTCCTCATAAGAATATTTGGAGGATTTATCTCCTCGGTTGCCACCACTTGCTAATCACTAAAATAGTTCCTTAAAAGAGTGGGTGGCGGAATAGGTAGACGCAACATCTTTGGTTACTACGATAGAAATATCGCACACTAAAAGCTCTGGTCTGAATTGCAAGGTGACTATACGAGTAAAATTACGATTAAGGGTTGAAATGTATCGTATGAAACCTCTCGTCAAATCCTTGCCCCACTCTCTTAGGGAATTATTAAAAAGTTATCCACAGATTTTTTAAGATATATTTTTGAAAGTGTGCTATACTGTAAGGGTAAGAACAAATAAACAAAATGGCTCGCCACCAACCCCCGTTTAACTCTGGCGAGCCGACGGGGGTTTTGTTTAAGAGTTATTATATCTTATCCTAAGAGGACTAACCTTACTGGTTTTTAGAGGGATATAAAACAAATCTAAAAGAGAGGGGGCGACCGAACGACTGACCGATATACCGAATGAGCAATTTATTGCTTATAATGTACACTTTATCTATTACCTATGAGTTAAGACAAGATTCTTAACGGGGGGAAGGACAAGAGACCTACATTCGGGTTGAGGGAAGGAAGTGAGGGAGAGATTCCGAGAGAGTGGGAATCGGGAAGAGATATATTGGCTAACAATTTGTTAACAATTTGATAACAAAATGAAAAGGAGGGACACCACAACAACAAGGATAAGTAAAAGGATTCTTCTTTTATTGAGAAAAGAAGCCGAACGACGAGGAATTACGATAGTTATGTTATTAGATGAAATAATTGATGAAAAATTATCAAAATGAGTTTCACAAAATCACCACAATGGAAGAATTTTAGGGCGAAGATATTAAAAAAGAAAAATCGTTGTGTTATCTGTAATACGAAAAAGAATCCAAATCTTCATCATACGTCGTACAAGAAAATTTTTAGCAAAAAGAATATAGTAATTTTGTGTGGAAAACATCATCATTTGTTGCATTTTATTACAGGAGAAAAAATTGTAAAAAGAGATAACAATGATGTGATTAGTTTGAAAAAAGCATACAATAAAATGAGTATTGGAAAGATAAGAAAACTTGGACTTTCAATACCAATAAAGGATTTTCTTGAAGGGAAAATGAAGGAATCGGCATTGTATCAATATGGGAGTTTTGATGTTCCAAGTGTTATTCATAAGAAACGAACCGAGTGAGAGTTATCAACAAGGAGATAAAACTGACTATGTTATGCTTAAAGTATGGACATAGGACAAAGGAAATATGTAGTAGTAAAACGAGCAGGTAATAGATACTTCACCCTTGCCAATGA
>JAKALG010000153.1 GCA_021813235.1 bacterium | reverse complement strand
CTTTATGATGCTTGGTGGTTTTGGAAACATTAAAACGTACTAAAATCTCTCCACTCTTCTCTTCAATTTGAGAAAGCAATTTCCCTAGATTGGTTACTCTTTTTATCACATAATCATGAATAGCGGGGGTAAGATCCATATTTTTTGCTTGTAAATTTATTTTCATACTATGATTATATCACAATTTAGCACCATGTATTAGTGCTTTTAAAATAATATTAAGTTCCATCGTAGCGACACCTACGACTTTATCTGCTCCACCGTAATAAATATAAAGAAACTTGTCTTTCACAACCATCCCACAAGGAAAGACCACATTATTAACAACCCCTTTTGTTTCATATTCCTCTCTTGGTTCAAAAAGTGGTTCTGTACTACGAGCGAGCACTATGGCAGGATCTTTTAAATCGAGTAAAACGCATCCGACACGATAAGTGTTGTGATTTTTTGACACTCCATGATAAAGCAGGAGCCAGCCATATTTCGTTTTGATAGGTGGAGCTCCGATGCCTACTTTAGAACTATCCCAAGTATTTGCTCGTGGTCCGATAATTCTAAAACATCTTTTTACAGTTTCATGTTTAAAGTCTAGTGTACTTAAATAATCGCCACAAATTTCATTATCTATTCTATGTAAAATAAAGTATCCTAGTTTAAATTTGACTGGAAAGAGACAAGCATCTTTATCATCGAGGCCAGCAGGAGTAATGAGAAATGGTTTTTCCCAATTCCAATTATTTGAAACAAAATCTTTTTCTGTAATGGATGAAATAGCGACTCGTGGAGGACCGATACTGTCGTAAGCTGTATAACATAAATAAAGATTTTTACCAATTTTGGTCAACCTAGGATCTTCACAACCAGAATTCGCATTATTAATTTTTTTATTTTCAAAATCTTCTCTTGGGATATAGATAGGTGAAAGTGAACGTTCTATCAAATCTATCCCATTTTTCGTCATTGCATACCCAAAACTAGATGTATTATCGTTTGACATTGCCCTATAGACAATATGTATTTTACCCTTAAGCAATATTGCTCCGGGATTGAAAGTAGCCTGCGCTTCCCATTTATTTTCTTTAATAGGTGCAATAATTGGATTTTTAACAGAGCGTTTAAAATAAAAATTTTCTTTAAATTTAGGATGTATATTGGAAATAAGATCCATTAAATTAACTCTTGCAGAACAAACTGTAGTATCGGCAGCACCATAATATATAGTAAGAATACTTTTTTCTATTATCGCTCCAGTAGGAAAAACTATATTGGGAACATATCCAGAAAACTCATATGATTCTTCTGGTACAAGTAAGGGACCATTGGTTCTACCAATTATTTTTTGAGGATCATCTAAGTCAAACAAAACTGCTTCAACTCCAAAAACTCTATTTCCATCACCACCTGTAAAATAATTTTGAATGTGAGAATAAATATGAAGCCAGCCATATTTCGTTTTGATAGGCGGAGCTCCAACTTCTACGTGATCATAAGGAGAACGCTTTAAATCGATAGTGTGTTCATCAATTTTCTTTTCCCATTCTTCCCAAAATTTCTTTGACCATAAATCCCCTATCCTATCGAGTTTAGCAAAAGCAATCTTGGCCGGTGGAGAATCTGTATGATAAGAAAACATTACCACAATCTTTCCATTTATTCTTTCAGGAAAAAGGGTCATCGCTTTTGCATTGAAAGGTGTGACAAGATGGCGTTCGTTAACTTTTTTCAAATCACGAGAAAATGCTACAGCAACTTTTATTCCATCTGCACTAAAGGGATATTTTGAAAGCGCAGTGTAAAAGGTGTAATACATGCCCTCAAAGAGTGTTACGCGAGGATCTTCGCAACCAAATTGATCCCATTCTTCTCTCGGCGTAATAAAAGGTACACGATTTTTAAAATGAACACCATCTTTAGATTCTCCGACACCTATAATGGAAACTTGCCGTGGATTTTGTAATACATCTACTGCCGAAATAGCGCGATAAACTCCGTAAATAGTTTTGCCACGTCTAACCGGGCAAAGGTTAAAGCTCGCAAATTCTTCCCAGTAATGATCTCTGTCGGGAATTAATATAGGGTTTTGTGCTGATCTTTTTACAACAAACATATAATTTTATTTGAATTCCAAATATTTTTTCTCTAACTTTACTTTACCATTTTCTTTCATGCTCTTTATTAAATCCTGAAGCTTTATAGTAGCGAGGGCTATTCGTTTATCTCCTCCACCATAATACACAAACAATTTACCATCTTTGACAATTGACCCACTCGCATAAATAATGCCTGGTTTCCAGTCATTTTCATACCATACGTCTGGCTCTAAAATAGGATGTTGTGCTCGATAAAGAACTTTTTGGGGATCTTTTAAATCTAGCAATATAGCACCTAATTTATAACGATCTCCATCATCCTTGTCCATAGCGTGGTAAAGAAGAAGCCAGCCGTCTTTTGTTTTTATCGGTGGAGAAGCAGCACTGCGTGTACGCTTATGCCAAGCCACTATATGGTCCGGTAATTTTTGTGGGTCAGGAGCATCTTTCCCTTGAGGCGTTTCAGACATGTCTAATTTATTTACATAAGTGATACCGACATGAGATGGATCACCTTTATCTAGATTATGGAAAATTGCAAACTTAC
>JAKALG010000018.1 GCA_021813235.1 bacterium | reverse complement strand
GAAACTTTATATCCCTCACCTCCAAATTTTCCTCCAGCATGAAGTGTCGTCATTACAGTTTCAAGAGCAGAAACTTTTGTCTTTTTGTGTATATCAACAGGAATACCTCGGCCATTATCTGCTACACGAATACGATTGTTTGGCAAGAGAACAACTTCTATGCTATCACAAAAACCACCCATCGCTTCATCGCGTGAGTTATCAAAAATTTCCCAAATTAAATGGTGGAGTCCTTCAGGACCAGTCGTACCAATATACATTCCTGGACGACGCCTGACAGGCTCTAGTCCTTCTAGGACTGAAATGTCCGAAGCGTCATAATGGTGCCCCCTACCAGAGGCAGATAAACTTCCGCCCTGCACCTTTTTTGTATCTTTTTCTTTAGCCATTATAGGATAATTATAGCAAAAATTATCTTACTTGCCAATCATTATTCTCCTTGATTTTATTAGTTATTTTAGTCATAATTTCATTAATTTCAGTGTCCGTAAGGGTCCTTTCGTAAGACTGAAAAACCAACCTGAAAGCATAGGAAGTTTTCTCATCTTTTGTAAATGAGTCAAAGATATAAGGCTCTTTAATTAAGAGACTTGTACCATTTTCTGTAAGGATTTTTTTCAATTTTTCAGAACTTTCGCCTTCCGGCATCCAGACAGCAACATCTCGAGAAATGAATGGATAAATAGACCATGGTTGGAACTTTAAACTACCACCCCCTGCCCCCTCCTTATCAAGGCGGGGAGAAATTTCCTCTCCTCCTGCCGGAGGAGGAGTGCCCGCAGGGCGAGATGGTGGGAGAAATTCTTCCAATTTCATTTCTTTTATTTCTTTCTTTTCGTTGTAAGCGATATGCATTTCTTCTCCGTCTTTTTTAAATACAGTTCCAATTTCAAAAATCTTTATTTCATTCATCTCAAGTAATGGCATATTCAATTGATTTAATTTCAAACTCTCTTTTAATCCATCACTTAGATTTGTCCTTAAAAACTTTTTATCAGAAGCAGAGGCAAGCACTTCCACTTCCCCTTTATCTCGAAAAGAGTAAGTCATAACTTCGCTATACCCATCATTTAAAAGTTTATTGCGAGCCCAATTAATTTTTTCAAAATTTTCATTTGCTTTAGGATTTTTGTTTATTTCTGGTGATTTTTCTTTTATTATTTCATATCCTAAAATTCTACCTATTTCTTCTGCCATATCTTCTTCAATATTTAAATCAAGCCTGTTTTTTGGAACAATAATTTCAAAATCCTCCTCATTGTTTTTATATGAGACACCATAATGTTTTAAAATGTCTTCTACGGTAGCGACAGAAACTTCCAAGCCTAGCCTCTTAGATATTTTATTTATATTAAAAGATAATTTTCTTTCTTCCTGTTTTTTTGTATAGACATCAACGACTTCTTCTGGAGTGGCACCTTTACACATCTCTAAAACGAGTGCACTCATATCATTCATCGCATCACTTGCCACTTCGGGAGACAAATCGTTTTCAAATCTTTTTACTGCATCAGTAAATATATTTACTTCTTTTGAGGTCTTTCTGACGCTCGTCGGATCAAAATTGGCAACTTCAATAATTATATTTTTTGTATTTTTATCTACTTCTGCTATCTTTCCACCTTTTATTCCAGCTAGGGCTAAAATATTTTTTTTATCAGCAATAACCATATTTGCAGGACCTAATTTAACTTCTTTATTATCTAGTGTGGTCATCTTTTCCCCTTCTTTTGCCTGGCGAATTACTATACTGCCACTCACTTTATCTAAATCAAAAACATGAATAGGATTTCCCCTATCAAACATGACAATGTTTGTTGCATCAACTAGATTGTTTATTGAGCGTTGTCCGACTGACGAAAGATGTTCCTTTACCCATTCTGGAGAGACAGAAACCTCTACATTCTTTATAATTCTACCCATGTATCTGCGACAATTTTCACTTTCCACTTTTATAGAAAGTTTCGTCTGTTCCCCAACGGGAAC
Source organism: bacterium (assembly GCA_021813235.1). The sequence continues at coordinate 9,632 of JAKALG010000018.1, read as the reverse complement.
TTTATATTCTATATTTTTATACTCTAAGCCCAAGATACCAGCCAAATCTCTAGCCACTCCTCTGTGAGAAAGTAAATCATGTGCTCTGTCTGGTAGAATTTTCATATCAAAAATATAATCAATGTCCGGATCAAAATTATTATAATCTGGTCTTAGTTGAAGAGGTCTATTTTTTTTATCAATTATTTCTAATCCTTCAATTTCGGTTAAATGATAAGTAAAAATATCACGCAATTTATTAGCATTTGGTAAATTAATTTCAAGTAAATCAGGAATATAACTTTTTAGCCAATTGTAAGAAATTTTCATAATATTAAAACTGATTGAGTCTTAAATCTCCTTGATAAAATAATCGAATATCTGGAATGTTGTATTTTATAATTGCTAATCTATCCATACCGAAACCAAAAGCAAAACCTTGGTATTTTTTTTCATCTATCCCACAATTCTTCAAAACATTTGGATGCACCATACCAGCACCCAATAATTCCATCCATTTACTATCATGCCATACGTCCACTTCAAATCCTGGTTCAACGAAAGGAAAAAAACTAGGACGTAAACGAATCTCAACATCTTCACCCAAAAATCTTTTGAAAAATTCAAGAAGAGCCCACTTCATATTGGCAACACTAATGTTTTCACCAATCATCAACCCTTCCAATTGATAAAATTGCATTTCGTGTCCAGCATCTGTCGCTTCATTACGAAAAACTTTTCCGGGCACAACTATCGCAAAAGGAGGTTTTTTGCCTTCTTTGGAAAATTTTTCCATAAAGTGAATCTGCACATTAGAAGTATGTGTGCGTAAAACATACCCTGATTTATCTTTAATAAAAAAAGTGTCTTGCATGTCGCGAGCTGGATGGTCTTTAGGAAAATTAAGCGCATCAAAATTATGCCATTCATCTTCTAGCTCTGGACCTGTCGCTACTTCAAAACCAAGCTCAGTAAAAATCTTTACTGCGTCGTTTATCACAATAGAAAGTGGATGCTCTCTGCCTTTTTTTATTTCCTTTTCCATATAGAAAATATATCATAGAATTGGTTTAAATTCTATTAGGGGTTATAATTGCATTATGAAAAAAATCGACTGGATTCTGCTCGCTTTGATAGTCTTATTTGCTCTCTTGGGTCTTTATTTAGGCTGGCTAGACAACGGCCCAAGGTTTTAAATGTATTATATTATCTTTCTATTTGACACCACTCGCAGTCTTTTTTATTGCAACCTTTTTCTAAAAATTTCATAGATAAAACATTTTCTGCGCAAGTGTTTATTTCCTCTTGCAGTTTATCAAGATGCTGTTTTGTGATTTCAAGGTCATATTGTTCAAAGTTTCCTTTCTTATTTTTTTCTATAAAATCAAGAATACTTTTATTTATTTTAAAATCCTTCTTGTCATAATCTGTAAGCAATAATTTGTAAAAAACGAGCTGTCTTTCATAATTAGCCTTTTGTTCTTTTGTTTTTTCAGAAAATGGTTTTCCTGTTTTATGGTCTATGACATTGATAGTCGGTGAAAATAAATTATCTAGATACTCTATTTTGTCTAAAGTACCACTAATCTTAAGCAATTCTTTATTATTTAATTTGAAATCTCTTTTTACTGAAAACTGTGTGTCTACTTTGTATGTCCAAACGTTAGAATATTCATCATAATATTCTGAAAGAGCATTCTCTCCTCTTTTTCTAAACTTTTCTTCATCTTTTTCTGGTAAATTAAACTTTCTTAAACCTTTTTCAAATTCTTCTAAAAGTACTTTTTTCTGTAAAATTTTCGATTCTTTTTTAGATTTTTCAAAAAAATTATTTAACGCAAAATCTATTATACTTCCGTATTTTAAGCTTTTCGAATACAAGTCTGGAATTCTTATTAGACTTTTGTATAAGTATTTTTTTGGGCAATCTAAATAATTATTGAGAGCGGAAACATTTAATCCTCTCTTGAAAAAGAGTTGTCTTAAATATTCTTTATCAAACAATGAGGCAGATCTTTTCTCAAAATTTAAAAACAAAGAAAGCTTATCAATGTTTTTTTCTTCAAAAGATTTCATTTTCTCTTCTTTCTTAAAGAGAGAATCAATTTCTTTCACAAATTCAGATTCTTCATGCTCTCTGCCGTCGTTATCAGTTCGAGCAAAAGAAATATTTAAACCTTTTTTGGCACGTGTCATAGCAACATAAAAAAGTCTTCTTTCGTCATCTATGTCACCGTCGTATTGATAAATAGGCAAGCTAATGCTGCTTCCTCCATTTCTCGCTTCCCAAGATTTCCTAGTAGCGTTTATTATATAGACATATTCAAATTCCCTGCCTTTTGACCCATGGGCTGTCATTAAGGAAACACCTTTTATTATTTCAGGGTCAGTACTTTTTATATCTAAATTATATTTTAGGAAGGAATCAACAAAATAAATAAAGTCTGCAAGTGTATATCCTTTTTTAGCTTGATTTTGACTTTTGATTTCATCAAAAAGTTTATCTAGTTTTAAAAGTTCTATACGACTGTCAATTGCCTGAAGCATATATTTGATATATCTAATTTTTTCTAAAAATATTTTGAAGAAATCTATAAAATTTTGATTCTGCGATTCTGTTTTTAGTTCTTTAATAATCTCAGCAAAATTTAAAAATTCCTGCGAATTTTTTACTTCTATTTCTTCTAGAATTTTTTTATCTTGGATAATTGCAAAAAGATGTTTTTTTTCTTCTTTACGTAAAGACTTATATTTATCAAGTATCCTAACGGTATCATAAGCATCCAGATTTAAAAAATTTATAAAAAAGGCTTTCCCTAGGTAATGGTCGTCATTTGGGTTAAAAATGACTCTTAAAATATTAATTAAATTTCTAATATTCGGATCATCTAATATTTTATCCCTAGAAAAAATAGTATAGGGAATTTTATAAAAATCCAAAATAGTTTTGATATCTGAAACATTTTTGTTGGCACGATAAAGGACCGAGATTTCGCTAGGAGACACACCTTTTTCAATCTTTGATTTTATATCTTCGGCTAAATGTAAAAGTTCAAATTTATAGTTTGAAAATTCTTGTACATTTATTTTTTTATTTTCTTTTATATTGGAATAGAGTTTTACGCTATCTTCTAGACCCTTTGATTTAATGACTAGGCTATGTGCTCCATCTAAAATATCTTGTGTTGAACGATAATTTTCAGTAAGGGTCACAGAGTGGATATCTTTATATAAATTTTGAAATCTTGAGAAGGTTTCAGCGCTAGCTCCTTGAAACCTATAAATAGATTGTTTTTCATCCCCTACAGTAAAGATATTTGGCTTACCTTCTAGGTGTGGAGCATCAGTTATAAGTTCTATTATTGTGTTTTGTCCTTCATTTGTATCTTGGTGTTCATCTACAAGAATATATTGATATTTCTCTTGAACTTCTGCTTTTAATTCTTTATTCTTTAAGAGTTCTTCTAAAACATACAAAATCATATCTGAAAAATCATACAAACCACGGTTTTTTAATTCTTCTTGATAAAGCAAAAAAATCTCTCCTAGTTCTTGAGCTTTTTCTATCTTTTTATTTATTTTTTCTTCCTCGGCTGGTTTTAAATCACCTTTTTTTGATTTTCCAAAATCTTTTTTATAATATAAATCATTATTTGAAAGAAGTTCTTTTTTCCAAATTGGTAATTTATTTAGAAAATCGTTTGGCGACAATCCTTCTTTTTTTATCGTAAGTATTCCATCAACTATTTTATTCAAAAAAGAAAATTCATCATGAAAGGAAACTAAATGTTCAAATTTGTTTTTCTTGATAATAGATTCGATTATTTCTACCCTTTCCAAATCACCTATTACTCTGGCACCTCCCAACTCTTCAAAATAAAAAGAGAATTCTTTTATAATATGTTCACAAAAAGCATGAAAGGTAAAAATATTTACTCTATATGCCCTATCGCCTATTATTTCAAGAAGTCTTTCACGCATAGCAATGACTCCAGCTGTCGTATAAGTGAGAGCTAAAATACTCTCTGGAGCTGTATCAGTCTTTACTAAAATATTAGCTATGCGAAGTGCTAATATTTTTGTCTTCCCTGTTCCTGGACCCGCTACCACCATCACAGGCCCATCTATAGAATCTACAGCCTCTTTTTGAGCCTTATTTAGCTTCTTGTATTCTTCTGCAAAAGTTTCCACTGTCATTAACACTATTATACACCTTTCTTATTCGGTCGTTAGGCCATCAAATTCTGGACCGTCGGCTTCTGCTTCTGCTTTAGTTGCTCGCACTATTCCATCTTTATGATGAGCTGGAGAATAAATTGTGTAGAGTTTCAAATCTTCTGTAGAGGATGTATTGATAATATTATGTTGAGCCCCAGCCGGAACAATAATGACAGAACCGTCACTAAGAATATATTCATTACCATCAATGACACATTTACCTTCTCCTTTCTCAAAACGGAAAAATTGGTCGTTGTCTGTATGGACTTCCATTCCTATCTCTTCATTTGGTTTTAAGCTCATCAAAACCAATTGGCTATGCTTGCCAGTGTATAAAACTTTGCGAAAATTTGTATTTTCTAAAGTTTCTTTTTCTATATTTGTATTAAATCCTTTTTTCATAATATTTTTTGTTAATTTATAATTTCGACTATCTAAAGATTCTATATCTTTGAACAAATAGAGTGTCTGTCCACCATCTACCCAACCCAAAATATTTTCCAGAATCTTCCATTACTAAAATCATTATCGCTAATATATAAACAATGTGCTCGTCTATAAATGGATTGTTTGCGGGAGACAAACCGACTGCCAAATACATAAGGAGAAGCATCACTATCCCCGCGAAACCAGAGAGCCTCATGAAAATTCCTAGCATGAGGAAAAGGCCAACAAAAAGTAAACCCAACATAAAGAGCCAATCAACCAATGGTGAACCTGCAAGACTTTGAAAAAATACTGCGAAAGGACCGTGAACACCAAATTGTAAAAATCCTGCCGTAGGAGAAGTACCAAGAAGCCAAGCCTTATCAGCTGTTGTAGCAAAACCTAAACCGAATACTTTATCAATAAAAGCCCAAAGAAAAACAAAGCCCATTACTATTCTTAATACTCCCAAAACATGTTGCGTTTTATTTTGTTCCATATATCTATAATTTTAGCATAAAAAACTAAATAGAGTCTTTTAATTTACATGGCTAAAAATACAAATAATTTGTAGACAAACAAAGCTGGCCAAACAATGGCTTTTACTATACCTAATACTCCCATCCAAAATGTGTCTGCATTCTGGATAAAATATACAGCCGCGCTAATCAAGCCCAAACCATAAATACAACCTGCATTTCCGCATTTTTGATAATGCTTTTTATCTTTCCAGCAACTATTCATATTGGAAACTTCTACTTTTTCTATTATTGTTTCTTCACTCATATATTTTATTTATAAAAATTAATAATACCGACGATTACTTTAATTTTAGCACAATTAGCAAAAATCTTTAAAATGTTGTAAATTGATAATTACGGAGGCGTCGCATAGCGGTCTAGTGCGCACGCTTGGAAAGCGTGTGTGGAGAAATCCACCGAGAGTTCGAATCTCTCCGCCTCCGCAGATGAAAAATACAAATATTCTACAAAAAATATTTCCATCAATTATCAATATAATAATTGTATTTATTTTATCTTTCCCAATTTATTATTTCTTATCCATAACTATTTGGAAAATTTCAGTTATTGTATTATTTTTTCTTTACAATCTTTTCTTTCTTATATTTTATAAAAATGTTTGTCTTGGGATGATGTTATGCAGAACAAAATGGAAAGAAAAGATTAATTTCCAAAATGAGCTTTTATATATTGTTTTATATACCTTAAGTTTTTCCACACTATTTATATGGATATGGTTTCCATTCGATGTCTTTTTAATAAATATACTTCTGTTGCAGTTACCATGTGTCTTAATCACAGGTACAACCTTGCATGGTTATCTCAGCGGAAAAGACTCTTCTATTGTAATCTAGCCTCATTGCACAATAAATTTAGCTTAGTAGATATTTTTTTTACTTACTTTCCTTTTTCCCGTATATACCTCTTTCAGCAGAAACATGAGCATAATATATAACTTCATCGCTTTTTCCTATTTCTTTTCCAAAAGTATCAACTTTAATCAAATTCTTTTCTTCAAATTTATCTATGTGAATATTCTTAAAAAAAGAAACGCTACTCCATGAAGTAAAACCTGTATGATTTCGACTAAATTCATGGATGTTATTTTTAGAATCTTTAGCCACTAAATTGTCAACGCTTCCTCCATAAAGATGTTGCCCATACCACATCGAAAGCCATTTCATAGCTTCTATGACAGCTTCTTCTTTTGTTGATCCTCCTCCTATCACAGTAATTTTATTCCCAGTTTCTTTAATCTCTCCTGAATCAAATTTGGAAAATTTCATCTCTGAATACATATCACGATTATATATATCAAAATCAAATTCATCACTTTTTTTTGTGCTTGATTCAGAATTTATTCTTTCAATATGTATATCATTTGTTACTATTGCCGCATCTCCTACCATCCCAGTATCCAAAGGAACAGATCCCTCAGAAAAAGTGCCATTGTAATCTGTATCTTCCAATCGATCATCATATTTGAAAGTACTTGAAAAAGTAACCTTTCTTCCGTCTGGTAATGATTGTTTTAGTGGTTCTAAACGATGTGCTATCTCAGTGAAAGTCATACTATGAAGGTTGGCCATTTCATCAATAGAAAAAGGACTTTTTGTCGCCTCGTTTTTTACTGGAATTTCTTGTGCAAAAAGTTGTCCACCTTCTAATATTACTAATGCTGAAAGCAATTTAATTGTTAATTTTGGAGTTTCTATTACTTTTTCTAAATTTGGATATTTTTTGAGTAAAGAAAAATACAGTTCAGAAATATTTTTTCCCCATGAAATACCGTCACGTATTTCAGGCGAAGTTTCTATTTTTTCTTTTTTAATAGCAGAAGTATTTAATGATTCTTTTCCAAACATAGATTATGTATATAATACAATATAATACTATAAAATGTCCAATCTAAAGAATTCCGTTTTAATTTATTTCTAACCCTAAGCTAGAAACTTTTTTTAGTGCAAAAAATTGTTCTGACACAAGCCACTTGTTTATGAGTGGACTTAAGGTAAGAGCAAAACCGATATTCCCTGCTAAATGAAGAGCGGTAAAAGGAATTTGCATGACAAGGGCATTCAAAATTCTTTGCCCAAACATTGGTGCAAATAAAACTCCGGTTATTAAATCAAAAAAGATTGTGGCAAAAAAAGCAAAGAGGACAAAATTGAAAATGCTTGTTTTAGCTTTTTTAAAATAGAAATATGAAGCAACCCCGATGAGCCCATAAGTAATACCGGCCGTCCAAGTCCAAACTCCAAAATGGGTAAAAAGGTCATAAATAGCAATACTAGCGAACCCAAATAAAAAGCCCCATAGAGCCCCAAATTTGCGTCCTAGGGGCATAATAGAGGCCATTATTGGCTCCACATTAGGAGCTCTTAAAGGCGATAATCTGAACAAAAGACAAGCAACAAATACTGTAAAAAATTTTAATTTATTTTTTGTATTTTCCATGGAGTTCTATTTTAACATATCTAAAAATTCTTTCTCGTTTATAATTTTTACCCCTAATTTTTGAGCATTTGTCAATTTAGACCCAGCTTCCTCCCCCGCCACCACATAAGAAGTATTTTTTGAAACAGAACCAGAAACTTTTCCTCCTAGCGAAATTATTTTTTCTTTGGCGAGAGCGCGGGATATTGTAGGGAGTGTGCCCGTCAAAACAAAATTAAGTCCTGAAAGTTTTCCTTTTTGTTTTTTCTCTGCTTTTTCTATAATTACTCCATTCTTCAATAATTTCTCTATAAAAGATAAATTACTTTTATCTCTAAAATATTTATAAACACTCTCCGAAACTGCCGGACCTATATTTTCTATCTCATTTATCTCTTCTAATTGTGCTTTGGAGAGCTTCTCTAGTGTGCCGAAATTTGTAGCGAGGTCTCTAGCTGTTTCTTCCCCCACATGAAGTATGCCAAGGGCAAAAAGGAATTTAGAAAAAGGGATTTTCTTTTTCAAGTTTATTTCTTTTATGATATTCTCTGCAGACTTTTCTCCAAATCGTTCTAGCGGAGCAATATCTTCTTTTTGAAGTGTAAAAATATCAGCTGCATCCGTTATCAAGCCTTCGTCTTTGAATCGTCTCAAAATCTTTGGACCCAATTCATAGATTTCAAAAGCAGAAACAAAATGTACAAGAGATCTTTCATTTTTCGCAGGACATTTTGGATTTATACAATAAAAGGCAACAGATAGTTTCTCTGGCTCCTCAAAACCGGGCTTTTTTGAATTCTTAAAGCCCGGTTTTTTCCCGCCAGACTCTTTTTTCTCAACATCTCCTCCACAAACAGGACATTCAGAAACCATTTTAAATTTCTTTTCTTTGCCAGTACGCATGCGTGTCAATACTTCGACTACCTTCGGAATAACATCTCCCGCTTTTTCTATTACTACTGTATCTCCTATTCTTAAATCAAGTCTTTCTATTTGGTCCATGTTGTGAAGTGTCGCTTTGCTAACTGTAGAACCTGCCACAGTAGTCGGTTCAAAAATAGCAAGTGGCGTAAGCACTCCCGTACGTCCAACATTTATTTTTATATCTTTCACTACTGTCGTTGCTTTTTCTGCTGGATATTTAAAGGCTGCCATATATCTTGGAGCTTTACCTACAACGCCTAAAATCTCTTGCGTCTTCAAATCATCAATAGAAATTACGACTCCATCTGTGCCATAAGGAAAATCTGGCCTAATTTTTTCAAACTTTTTTATAAAAATAATCACCTCTTCCATATTTTTACAAATAGCATCATTTTTATCTACTTGAAATCCTAACTTTTCTAACAATCTATGTTTTTCTGAATGAGTTTTAAGGTCGGACCTTGACTTGGCGGTGAAACCGCCAAGTGGCGGTTTCACCGCCAAGTTATTATATTTAATCTCAGCTATATCATATGGAGAGAAAAATAATTTTCTCTCTGCAGACAATTTTGGATCCAATTGTCGTAAGCTTCCTGCTGCTGCATTTCTTGTATTAGCAAAAAGCTGTTTTTCTTCACTCTCATTTTGTTTATTTAATGAAATTAAAGTTTTTTTAGCCATTAATGCTTCTCCGCGAACTTCAATATAATCTGGAACTTGGACATCGGATGTCCAAGTAGACATCCGATGTCCAAGTTCTAATGGTATAGATTTTATGGTCTTTAAATTTTGAGTTATATCTTCCCCAATAAATCCATCTCCTCTAGTTGCGCCTCTTACAAATTTACCTTTTTCATAAATCAAAGATACAGCTAGACCATCAAATTTAACTTCACAGAAATAGTTGATGCCCTCCTCAAGACCAGACCTTTTTAAATTCCCAAGGTCTGGCCTTTTCCCGGGTGATGGCAAAAGTTTCTTTACCCTTTTCTCCCAGTCATATAATTCTTCCTCACTAAATACATCATTTAGTGATAGCATTCTATTTTTATGTTTTACTTTCTCAAACTTCTCTAAAGGCCTTCCGGCTACTCTGTTTTCTCCTGCATTTAAATCATTAAATTCAGG
>JAKALG010000152.1 GCA_021813235.1 bacterium | reverse complement strand
TTAATCTATAGAGGTAGAAAGGTAGGACTTCCACCCCGTAAGAATAATCCGCGCCTTTAAAAGTATTTCGAAAAATAAAAATCATATCGCTGAGGGTTAACACAAAGTAGGCTACAGTCAAAGCAACGCCCAGCAGGATCGGCCTTAACGATTTTCCCCTTTTTAAATCAAGAAAATAACCAATTCCCAAAATCGGAAAAATCTTCAACAGAACGCCGACAAACAGGCTCAAAAACGACGCTGCTATTGAAACATCAAAAAAGGCTTGTCCCAGGGCGACAATAAAAAAGATAAAAATATCTACGTTAGCCCTCTCAATTCCAAACAATATAGCCGGAGAGACCAACCCACCAACCAACAGAAAGATTGAGAATCGATTAAGTTTCCCTGGAAATATAACAACACCGACCAAGAATAGACCGATTATCAAGATACCAAGCGAAATGGTCCAATTTAAATTGAGCCCCGACGCTAGAACAACGTACCATATCCTAGGATAGTTAAAAACCCTTTGTTCGGGATCGTAAAGATTAAATACTTGCGGGTCGTATCCCTCTTTATATGATTGGGCGCCTCCCGTGATCAAACGAAGATCGTAGAAAGGCTGCTTTCCCACCGGAATGCCCCACAATTTCCATGTATTCTCGTATCCATAAAAATAAAAGGATACGCACATCAAGGCAACGCCAATACAGATGCATCCCAAGAGTAGCATTTTTTGCTTCATGAGTTTCATCCTCAAAGGGAATTTTTAGATTTCGATCCTATTCGAAATCCGTACATGAAATTAGGGCTTGCATCTACAGATCGGAACACTATTCATTAAGCAAGCTATCTTACATTCAAATTATACAGATGAATGATCATCTGAGAAATATCTACAACGTACATAATTATCAAGAATAAAATGGCGCCTTCAAAAAGAATTGTAATCCATCGATTCTGCCTCGACAAAAAAATGTAAAAAGCGTTTGTCGCCTCAAGGGTCAGAACTACAAATGACAATATAGCAGGATAAATGTACACCGCCTTCATCGTAGAGAAATCTCTGTACTGCAAAGCGAGCACAGCAATAAAGATTGCATACCCAACGAAAACAATATCAAACAATCCATAGGATCTATTGAATAGTACGGTCTTTGAATTTCCGAAAACACCCCTCAATAAAAATATCCACCCGGAAACTACCCCGAACAGGAGGAGGGCAGCAGGCAAAAGAGCAAGCATAAAAATGGACCTGCTCACTTCGAAATCGGGTTTTGTATGCCAAGAGTCTGGGGAATTATAGAAATGCAATGAATTTGCACTCGCAAACACATCAGTCCACAGCGATGTACGATGAGCGGGATATCCTATTGCGCCCAGTGACAGACGGGGATACTCCAGCAATTCAATGAGCTTGAAAGTGAAAAGCCCATCTTGAATTGAAACAATCCCGGGCCGTCTCACATATGTTTTTTCAAAAAACGAGGGGAATGGCTCTTTGACAACATTTAGAGTGACCGGCGTTCCATAATTTTTAATATTATCCAAATACTGACTTAATGGATTCAACAAAGTTGCAGCGGAGACTCCAATCAGAAAAGCTCCTGCGATCATAGCGCTGAAAAATCGTTTTTCATTAAAGGCTTTTATTAATAGAACCAAGAAGATTGCTAGGGCTGTGCCCCAAATATTTGTTTTTGTCGCGATACCCATTGTGACAAAAACGCCCGATACAATAAGAAAGCCCAATTTATCTTCTCGCAAAAATCTCCAACAAGAATATATGGCAACAGAAGATAAAAGAATGGCAAATGAATCGTTGCTTGCCATGCCATTTGCCGCAATCAAAGCCGGGTTGAAAGCCAAAAGTGCAAAAACAACCAGCCCGGCTTTTCTGTTGACGAATTGCATCTGTCGTATCAACAAGTAGACAATTATCAGCAAGACTTCTCCAGCTGCAACATTCATTACTTGTGTCGCGATAATAATCGAATGTATATGTCCGGGATTCACATGGGCAATGCGTATGGCTGTTGCGGCAACAAAGTAGAAAAACTTGGGTTGGAAACACTCCCAGCAATCCTCGGTTTTGGGCAACTTATCGTTTTGCAATATAAGACTAATCACCTCTACATGATCATCAAAGGCTTCGCGGTTCACAAACGCCATTTCAAAACGCAGAACCGTTGAAAAGACAAACACTGCTACAAAGAGAAGTTTCAGCAAATAATCGCGATTTATGCTCAATCTCAACATTCTTCTATTTTCACTTGATTCTGACTGGCATTTGCTTATCGGTCGGGCTATTATACTGTAGAGACAAGTACATCGCACTGCAAGACATCGAATCCGGCGCACCCCGATTAAGTTTCTTTCAGATTCTGAAGGCTTGGAATACAATTATTGACAATGAAATCAACCCTCGCCGCCATCCCTCTTGAAAAACTATTAGAACAACTTCCCGAGGTTTATACCCTCGCAGATAAAGAATTAGTTCAGCGCGCGTACCGTGTGGCTGAAGAAGCCCATCGCGAACAAAAACGTATTTCAGGCGAGCCGTACATCAATCACTGCCTGGCTGTCGCACAAATCCTTGCAGAGTTGCGCGTGCCGCCCGAAGTGCTGGCTGCCGGGCTCTTACACGATACCGTCGAAGACACAACCGTCACGCTGGATGACATTCGCGAAGATTTCGGAGGCGTTGT
>JAKALG010000017.1 GCA_021813235.1 bacterium | reverse complement strand
AACAATCGTTAGAGAAGATTGGTGGTCAAAAACAAGATTAAGAGATATGAAAATACTAATAGCACTACAAAACTTTGATTATTTATCAGGAAGCCCTATGTATTCTTATGAGCTTTCTAAGCAATTGGTAGAAAATGGACACGACGTCTCCATTCTTTCAAAAATAGGTGGAGAAATAACGGAACGAGCAACAAAGAATGGTGTTAAATGTTACTCATTTGACAATCCGCCAGAAGATAATTTTGATATATTACATCTAAATCAATTTGCTCCAGCTGAATTTGCATTAAAAAAATACAAGGATATTCCAGCCATAATGACAATCCATTCAGAATGGGATTATGAACTACCATATAGAGATGAAAGAATAAAAAAATATATTTGTATAAGACCTTCAATACAAGAACGATTGAAAAATGAGTTTGGCATTGAAAATACTACAATAATATATAACGGAATTGATTTTAATAGATTTAATAGTAACCCTATGAATCTACCTGATTATGTGGAAAAAGCAGTAACAGAAACGAGAAACGACATTATATTGTTTGTAGGAACAATAGACCATCTACGAAAACAAGCTGGACTGGATTTAATAGAAAAAGCTAATACACAGGGATTCGAAGTAATATTTGTGGGAGATAAGTTTGATACGTGGCTTGATGATAAGATAGGAGAAAATGTAAGTTGGGCTCCTAGTATGTGGAATATTGAACATCTCACAAAATTATGTACAAAAACCGCAGGTATAATGCTTGGAAGAACTACCATAGAAGGATGGGCTTGTGATAAGCCTGGAATTATCTATGATATAGATTTACAAGGAAATATTAAATCGTGTAAAACTTATAGTCCGCCACTTGATATAGAAAAATATGATATAATAAATGTCGCAAAGCAAATAGAAGACGAATACAATGCTATCTTATCCAAGTAATATCGGAAGAATATTAGAAATAACAGATAAAATAAAACCTAGAGAAGTTGCCGATATAGGTGCTGGATTTGGTAAGTTTGGGCTTCTATTACGGGAACAATACCTTTCACGAAAAGCAGAACAAGGCGAGCTAAATCCTATTGATGATTTTCATATAATGGCAGTCGAAGATACCAAGTACTTCCTTACCTATCGATTATCCTCTATTTATAATTACGTCCTTTCTGAAAGTGTTTTTGACTCGTATTGGAAAATAGGAAATAAAGACCTTATTTTAATGATTGATGTTGTTGAACATTGGGATAAAGCAAAAGCAAAAGAACTTATTTACGAATTGAGAAAATTAGCTCCAGTTCTTATCTCTACCCCAAAGGAAACAACTATGTATCAAGAGCATTTCTATGGAGATGCGCGCCATCATATCTCACAATGGGAAAGAGAAGACTTTGAAGGAGGAGAGGATTATTCAAGCGATAAAAGCCATATATTTTTAATGCCTAAATTATGAAAATAGTATTTATAGATGATGAAAATACAGGATGTTACTATGTCAGAACAAAAGTATACGCGGATGAATTAAAACGATTAGGACATGAGGTATTAGTAGCAAATGGAAAAGATATGCCTGATAATCTTCTCGATTATGATGTATTTTGTTTTAATAGGACAGGAGAAGGTAATTTTACATTAGCATTTGACTATCTTAGGATGAATGGAAAAGTTATAAGTTATGATACCGATGACGCAATTGAATTAGTAGAACCAACAAATGTCGTATATCATCAAGCACGTTCATTGTTACAGAACTATTATTATATGCTTAATGAAACACACGTCATAACAACAACAACAGAAACGCTTGGTAACACATTAGCAACCCATACGCCACGACCAATCTATGTTTTTCCAAACTGTATAAATGTAGATGAATGGAAAGAACGACCAAAAGAAAACAAGAAACTTCGCATAGGATTCGCTGGGTCAAACTCTCATATATCTGATGTAATTCCGATGATTGAGGGTATAATTCAGCTACAAGAGGAAATTGATTTTGACTTTTATATGTTTGGTATGTCTATGAATCATAGTACGTTAAAAGATTGGGCAAATGAAAACTATAATAAAATACAGAACCCAAAACATCCATTTTACAAAGCAATGCTAGAATTAGAGGCTAAATGTAAAAAGATTAAAAACTTTCATTGGATTCAAGCTGTGAAAATAGGAGAATACCGATATAAATTATCAGAATTGGATTTTGATATAGGTCTCGCACCCGTTTTAGATACAAAGTTTAATAGAAATAAATCAGAGCTTAAACTATTAGAATATGCGATGGTAGGAACTCCGTGCATAGGCTCAAACAACAAACCATATACAGGAACACCAACGGTGCTAGTTGAAAATAATCCAAAAGCGTGGTATAATGGAATTAAGGAATTAGCAATAAATAAAGAACTCCGAGAGAAGATTGCACAAGAACAAAAAGATTGGGTTCTTAAAAATCGTGATATTAAGTTATGGGGTCATCAAAGAATTAAACTATACGAATCACTTATCAATGATAAAGCCATTATTTGAACGCGTGCTTATAGAGGTTAAAGAGGAAAAAGAAGAACAAACGAAGTCTGGTATTATTATCAGTGAAAAGATAAAGAAGAACGAACGCCTTATAGGAACGATTATTTCTAAAGGAACAGGAATACCAGTAGAGTCTGAATATGTCAAGGTTGGAGTAAAGGTATGCTTTATTAAGCCATATGAACCAGAGGCACGATTTGAGGAAGGAGACAGAATATTTTATCTTGTCGATACTAAACTATTACTAGGAATATATGAAGAATAAAGTAGGAAGACCAACAATGATGACTAAGGAAATTATTGACAAACTTGAGTATGTATTTTCTTTAGGAGGAACAGACAAAGAGGCTTGTTTTTACGCAGGTATATCACATCAGACATTATATGATTACCAAAATCTTCATCCAGAATTTATTGAGCGAAAAGAGGCACTTAAGGAAAATCCTATATTAAAAGCACGCAAAACAGTGGTAGAAAAGCTAGAAGAAAACTACTCAAATGCTATGGATTACCTAAAGAGAAAGAAGAAAGACGAGTTTAGTGAAAAGCACGAAATAGAAGTAGAGGGAGAAATCCCTATTAGAGTTATAGAAGTACAAAAGCTCAATGGAGACAACAACGGTTAAACTTCATCCAAGACAATACGATGCCTATAATTTTACAAGGCAATTCTGTGCAGCAATAGCAGGAAAGCAAGGGGGTAAAACATTCGTGGGTTCTTTATGGGCAGGAAAGAAGATTGGAGAGTTTCCTAAAGGAGTGGGAATCATTGCGGCTCCAACTTATAAAATCCTTGAACAATCTACATTGGAGAAGTTCTTTACTCAATTTCCCGAACTAAAAAAGTATCATAAACAGCAACGAGGATTGATTGAATTACCAACAGGAGGAAAAGTGTATATCCGTTCAATGGATGACCCATTAGGTGCAGAGGGAACAACCGCTAATTGGATATGGGCTGATGAAGCAGGACAAATGCCAAGACTGGCGTGGAATGTTATGAGAGGACGTGTTTCTACCACAGGAGGTCAGATATTTATGACTACTACGTGGTATGAATTAGGATGGCTATATAACGAAGTATTTATTCCTTGGCAACAAAACCTCGATAATCAATTTGAAGTATATCAATGGAGAAGTATTGATAATCCCTATTTTCCTAAAGAGTTCTATGAAGCAGAAAAGCGAAGATTAAGATCAGAAGAATTTGCAAGGATTTATGACGCTATTCCTACTAAGATGGAAGGATTAGTATGGGATATTCCACCAGAACAGATTATTAAACCAAATGCACGATTTGAAGCGTTATTAAGTAATCCCGATAGAGTTTATGGAGGGGTAGATTGGGGATTTACTAACCCAGCAGCTATAATGATTGGAAAGGTTAAAGACGGAAAAGTATATCTGATTGATGAATGGAAAGAAGCAGGAAAGACAACAAGCGAGATAATCGAACAATGTAAACTCTTTGATTCACAGTACGGAGTGAATAAATGGTTTCCTGACCCCGCAGAGCCAGATAGGATAAAGGAAATGCAAAATGCTCATTTGCGTATAGGAATTATAAAGAAAAATGTGCCTGTAAACATAGGAAAAGTAACAGATAGAATACGAGAAAAGACACTATTTGTTACAACAGACTGTAATTATTTTCTCGATGAAGCAAACCAGTATCATTATGAGGATGGCGATACGAAGAAAGAAAACCCTGTAAAGATAAACGACCACTTGTGTGATGCAGTTCAGTATCTTATAACAGGAATGGAGACGGAGAATCCCGCATTTGATAAAGTATATAAAAAGGTCGTATTTAGAGATAAAATGGCAGATATTTGGAAAAATGACCCACGATAATATAAAAGCAAAAGAAACACTAGAGCATAAAGGTACTATTAAAATAGACAAGGATAATTGGGAAAAACAAGAGATAGCCGTTCAATCGGAAGGATTTAATCTCGAAGAATTAAAAAAGTCTGGTGGAAAGCCAGGATGTTTGCGTACGTATACTTGGACAGATTATTTTGATGCAAAGCCAGAGGATGTTATTGAGCATATAATGAAGACTGTTATGGATGATGCGAAGAAAACGGGATGGAAAGTAGATGAATCACGACATATACAGGCAGTTCTTGACCCTAATTATAAACCCCAAGACCCTCACGCGCTTGCCTATTGGTTTGTTATGGTTCCTCTTGAACCTCACGGAACACGTACCGATATTGCACTAGGAGGTAAAAACTATAAACGAGGAACGATATTTGATAAAAAATAAAAAGTGTGCTATAATACTAACGACCTGATAAATGTTCTCTATGTTTAATGTTGGGGTCGTACAAAACCCAACACAATGGATTCGCAACAACTCTTAAGACAAGTAAAGACTGAATACGAAGAAGGACAGGATTTTTTGCGTGCACGAAAGTTACGACAAGTCAATCAATTGATACTCTTAAATAACCTCCGAAGAGGAGACGAAAACATCTCTAGTAAGATGTTATTTACGTTCTTTAATCGTGTATTTTCTAATCTTTACGACGATAAGATACAGATTAAGTTTATTCCAGGGGGAGATGAAGACTACAAGAAGACCGAGGCATTGAATAAGCTTTCTGTAAATGATTATCGTGAGATGGATAAACAGCAGTTAGATTATGATTGGCTTTGGGATACGTTATTCTTTGGACGTGGCTATTGTGAAACATTAAACTTTGACGAAGAGAGAAAGATAATGGCTCCTACTGTTATAAATCCGCTTGTATTCGTCTATGACCCTTACTTTGATAAGCCAAAAGACTGGAGATATTATGGTAAATGGATTTTCCTCTCTAAAGGGCAAATCAATAAAATGATTAAGGATGGTTCTATTAAGGGGATAAAATCAGCAAGCGAACTCCCATCAGGAGCAGAAGCTGAAATATGGAACTATAAGACACGCAGAGAACAGGCTAAGGAAGGGACATCGCCGACTATTGAATCACAATCGCCAAATCAGATTTACCAGATATTAGAGTTTTACACTCACGACGATAATGGAGAAAAGGTTGTTGTATGGACAGATAAGGACTTTACCAAACTATTACGAGAGAAAAAATTATCAGATATCCTTAAAGAAGATGATAATTTCCCTATTGTAATTAAAGAAGGATTTAGAGAGCCTCATTCATCACTTCCTGTTAGTGTTCCTGACATTGTAGAAGATGAACACCGAGCGTTATCAGTGCTATATAACTTGATGTATATAGCCGCTAAAGACGAAGCAAATCCTATTTATACATACATTGCTTCACAAGTAGACGACCCAAGCCAACTCTTTCAAAGACAAATCAACCAACATATTCCTGTTACCGACCAAAATGCGATTATGCCTCTTAAGAAAGACGCATCAGTTTCAAATTCGCTTTTACAATTTGTTAACGTCATAAAAGGTGAAGGTTCTGAGGCGATAGGCGCCACTCAAGTTGCTCCCACCATTCCTAAGGGAAAAAAGACAGCGACAGAAGCAGCTATTCTCCAACAAATTGCAGACCTTTCACAGTCATTGATGAGCAAGGTATTGGCAATCGGAGAACGAGAGTTTTGGTCTCATTGGTACCAGAGATATATTAACAACTTAAAAGAAGGGGACAAGAAGATTGTTACTATGACCTCAACAACTCGTGTAAGTTTTGAAAGTATCAGATTCGAAGATATCAAAACAAAATATCCTCCCAAGACATTAGTACTTTCTGCAAAGGAGGCAGAGTTCAAAGAAATGGTTGAGCGTAGAGAATTAGCACAGCAGTTTCAAGTAATCTCAAGCACAGTTCCGCCAGAGTCATTCTCAAAGTTCTTAAAAAATGTATATTTTCCAAAGTTTGGAACAATGGATTCCGAAACATTAGATTTAATCTTTCCTAAGTCAATTGAAACAATTAAAGCTGAACAAGAAAACGAGCAATTAAATAAGGATATTCTTGCAAAAATAAGTCCAGAAGACGATGATGAAGCTCATCTCTATGTACACGCTCAGGCTAAAAATACTTCAAGCAAATGGGCTCACTATTTTGCTCACGAAAGACAAAGAGCAATAAAGCTTCAAAATAAAATGCAGGAACAAGCACAACAGATATCTCCACCAGAACAAGGAAAAGAACCTCCAGGAGAGCCGAAAGATATGTTTAGTCGAAAGGAAATGGAGGTAGGAATGATTCCAGGTGGAAAGGTCGTAACAGGTAAATAATATATATGGCAAATACAATTAAAAATATAGTACAAGTTCTTTCAACAACAGCAACAACTGGTGGCACGTTTAGTTTTCCCACAAATGTAGGCGGACTCCATAGTTCAGAAAAGTTTATGGATGTTATTATTAATGTCAAAACACTCTCTAGTGGCGGTGCAACATTCGCAGTACAAGAGCAATTTTCTGATTTATTCGTTCAGACAGCAGCAACGGGGACTATTTCAGCAACTGGTGTTACCACACTTACTAATGCAATCAATGGAACGCAAGCTTCATTCTCGGCAAATGCGTTACTTGGAAAAGGTCATGCAAAACAAGTAGTCATCAACGTAACAGGTTCACCAACCTCATTCGAAGCAGATGTCTACGCAGTGATGTATAACTATGAATAAAAAATATAAGCCAGAGGGTATGCAGTTTGCAAAAGGAATGAAACCTTCAATGATTGGTCTTAAAGACTCGCCGATGATTTCTAAAATGCCCATAAAGAAAGCAACGATGAGTAAGATGATGAAGACTAAGAAGTTCCAAAAGTCATTAGATAAATATCAATCAAGATACTAATATGGCAGCAAAAACAAAAAGTAAGAGACAGGTTCGATTTCTTCTTTCCAAGGTAAGCCCATTAACTGGAAAACAGAAAGGGAAATTAAAATCTGAACTCCATACAGGAAAGGTTAAAATTAAGAAAACAGCGAGTACAAAAAAGTTTCATAAAAATCTCGCTTCCAGAGTATAAAGGTCGTGAATAACTAGAATACAACAATATGATTAGACAACCACTTCAGGCAATCCAAACGCTTACTGTAACAGCAACCACGAGTTCCTCGACATCATTTATCGCTCCAAATAATGATTATTTCTCATTAGTTGGAAAACTATCGGTAACAACGCTTTCAGGGGGAACCTCGCCAACGCTCGATGTTTATGTCCAGACAACTGATGATGGGGGAACGACTTGGTTTGATGTTGCACACTTTACACAAGCAACTGGTGCAACCGCAAATCCATTGTGGCACATTCTTCCAAATTCACAGGCTGGTTCAGCAGGTGTCGGTGCAGTAGGTGATAAGACAATTTCTGCAAATGCGGCTGGCGTACCTATTCTTTCTCGAAACATTAAGATTAGCTATGTCTATGCTGGCTCACCTTCAGCAGCAAATTGGACTTTGACTTTGTACGCACATAACCAAGATAAAGGTTAATCGTATGAAAAAAGCAGTAAAAGGCTATCAAGGAGAAGAAGAAAAGATTGTACTTCCACAAGACCCACAATTTGCAACACTTCTCCTTGAAGCAATAAAGCATTTGAAACAAAATCCGTTCTTTAAGACATTCAGGTCGTCAGTAATTGAATTAAATCTTTCTCGATGTAGTTCACGACTAAAAAACGAAAATGAACCAACAGAAGTATTCCGTTTACAAGGTGGAATACAAGAGTTAGAGAAACTTGATTTAGATAAACTTGAATTATTCTATGACAACATAGTATCCAGACAAAAAGGTCAAATAAATAAACAATAATATGCCAAAAGAAAAGAAAATCGTTGAAGAGACACAGAATGATGGTGTACAGGAAAAACCTACAACTCCTAAGGTTCAACTTAAGGCACGCCCTCTCACTAAAACAGGAAAGAAGTTTCCTGCAATCGTTGGAGGCGTATGTGAACATTGCGGACTATTAGATGCAAAGGTTGCTCCAGACCAACAATATACAATTTGTCCTCATTATAATGGATTAGAATTGTTTTGTACTTACTGTGGACGTTCCGACATTATCAAAGATAGAAAGATGAATGTTTTTGAAATTGACGGACAACCAGGAGTATATACCATTGTCTGTTCTGACTATGCGTGTCAGGACAAGTTCAATAAAGAGATGGGATTTAGCCCTAAGTCGTAACGGGTAAAATTAAACGCCTCTATGGGTTCGGCGCCATAGAGGCATACAAAAACTATGCCAGACGAAATAAATATTAACGCAGCCAATGTAGTGCCAGAAGTTGATGGACAAGCAGATGGTAAGGTCGAAACAAAAATAGATAAAAGGATAAAAGACGCCTTAGATAAAAAAACTGAAGCAGAAACCAAAGCA
The DNA here is from genome assembly GCA_021813235.1 of bacterium. The sequence goes on along the minus strand of JAKALG010000017.1, from coordinate 3,002 downwards.
ACCGATGCAGAAAATCGTGCTAGGATAGCAGAGGAAAAACTAAAAACTATGGAATTCGAAAATAAGCACGCTGAACTCTCTAAAAAGTACCCAAAGGCATCAGAGTTCAAAGATAAAATCAAAGAACTAGTCGATAAGGGCTATGACCCAGAAGACGCAACAGTGTCTATACTTTCAAAGAACAACGCTTTGCAAACCGCAGAGCAAACACAGCAAGCAAAAATAGAACGAAGTAATTTTGGTGGTTCTGCCAGTACACCTATTACTAATGCAGATGGTAAATCTCCTAAAGATATGACATCATCAGAATTGAGGAGTGCACTTATCGAAGCAGAACGTAATGGTGAAATAACTATCTAAGACCAATACACACTATGACAGTAACTACTCGTACACAGTGGGCAGCAGACCTTCTTATCAATTATGTTACGAAGGAAATCTACACTTTGGAGCCAGAGCTTCAATTTCCGAAGCTCGGAGTCAAGCGAGACATTCCGAAAGGTTTTGACCAGCTTGTCTTCCCACAGACTTCACAGATAGCAACTTCTTCAGTATCAACAATTGTTCCCGCAGGACTTGGTGAGGGTGTAAATCCAACGGCAGTTGTATGGGGTTCAACCGCTTATAAAGCAGGACCAACCCAGTACGGACTTGTCGTGCAGGTTTCAGACCTCTTGGTACGTAATTCAGCAATCGAAGTAATCGATGCTGCAATTCGCCAAGTAAAGGCAGCACTTATGCGCCAGATTGACGTAGCAGTGCAGACAGTTGTTAATGCAGGTACTAACGTAATTTATGAGGGGGGTAAAAACTCACGTGCAGCTCTCGCGGCTGGTGATATCGCAGAAACGACCCAGTATGGTGTCGCAATTCGAAAACTCCGAACCGCAAGCAACGCAGGACTTATGCCTTTTGAGGGTGGATACTACGTAGCCATTGCACATCCGAACGTTGAACACGATTTAATGTTCAACACTTCCACTGGTTCCTTCACTGATGTTGGACGCTATACCAGCGTTCAGGGTCTTCGAGAAGGAAAAATTGGAGATTTCCGTGGTGCGCGTGTTCTTTCTTCGGCAAACGTCCAGACCTTCAGCTCAACCGTAACGGTTTATCCAACAACCTTTATCGGCAATGAGAGCTTTGGGTGGGGATATTTCCAAGAACCAACTCCAATCCTTGTTATGCAGGCAGATAGCAACAACCCATTGAATGTATTTAGTTCAATTGGCGCGAAGGCTACTCTCGGCGTAACTCGCTTTGAAGAGGCTCGTATCGTTCGCTTGGAATCAGCAGTATCAGCTTAGTTCTGAGGGCGAGGGCGGGATTATTCCTGCCTTCCCCCCAGCATTGACGCTGGATTTATATGGCAACATTATCAGATGTAATTAGACAAGCTCGTTTGAAAGCATTAACCGATTCAAATGGTCTTACCGATACAGACGCAATTGATTACGCAAATGAAGCGATACTAGATTTGCGTATGCATCTTATCGGGAAAAGAGAAGATTTATTTAATCAGGAAGCAAAACGGAGCATAACATCAAATGAAATAAATATAGGAGCGTATCCTGGGAAGTTTACATTTCCTACTGATATGTATTTATTAAAATCAATCGAAGTTAACTTACAAGACCCAACGAATCCGTTGCTTTTTGTAACACCAGAACAGATTGATGCCTCTAATTTAGCAGAAGGAGTAACACTTGACTTTTTAAGACAAAATCAGCCAATTTCGAGCCCTATGATTGATGTCCACGGAGATTGGTTTGAAATATTCCCTACTCCTACACAGGCACTCACAAATGCATTAAAAATTAACTATTTTATTGCTCCGCAAACATTTGTAGCAACAACCGATAATATCAATTACCCAGAATCATTAGATTATATGGTACTTGCGTATAAAATTGCATCAATATATTTAGAAAACACATCAAAAGACAATACAAAACAAGAAGCTGAATATGAAAAGAAAACAAATCAAATCATCGCTGTCATCGGTTCTGGAATGCAAACTCCTTTACAGTCGAAAGGATTACCAATTTCAGGATGGCAGTATTAAAAGGTCGGGATAAATAAATAACAAATTATGGAAAACATAGCACAAATTAAAATGGGAATTGGAAACGTAGCATATCAAGTATTTGATAAAGACGGAAATGCAAAACCTATCTTTCAGGAGAATAAATTATTCCGATTCTTAATGAAGAAAGGAATTGTATCCCCTCTTACTGTTAAGATTCCGTTTCTTTTCGGAACGTGGAAGAAAGAAAAGATTGTAAAAAATCTTGTTACGAATGCAGGAAAGGCAGCACAAGCAGGACTTTGTAATGGAGTTGGTTCAGTACCAGCATTTACCTACATTGCAGTAGGGACAGGAATAAATGCAGCAAACGTAACTGATACTACCCTTCAAACAGAGACAGTCGGTTCAGGACTTTCAAGAGCGGCAGCAACAACTTCACTTGTTACTACAACCGTAGCAAATGATACTGCGCAACTCTTGAAACAGTTTTCGGTATTAGGAAACGTGGCAGTTACTGAATCAGGTGTTTTGAATGCGGCTTCGGTAGGCACATTGCTTTGTCGTCAGGTATTCTCGGCAATCAATGTTCAGAACGGAGACACATTACAGATTATTTGGAAAGTGGCGATGAGCTAATAACTTCTAATGAAACAGTTTGAAAATAAGAAGTATCTAAAAAACATATGTTAGACCCAGTAAAAAATTTCGCAAAAGTTATAGTATCGACAGGTTATGACGCTTTGGCAACGTCAATAGTATTGCAGTCAGGAGACGGAGCTAAATTACCGCTTCCATCAAGTGATGGTGCGTTTAATTTGGTATGGTGGAACTCTACTGATTATTCAGACCCTACTGACGACCCAAACAAAGAAATTATACGATGTACTTCACGCTCTACCGATACTTTGACTGTTACGAGAGGTCAAGAAGGAATAACCGCAACGATCAAGAACACCGCAGGAAAGACCTATCA
>JAKALG010000016.1 GCA_021813235.1 bacterium | reverse complement strand
TCTCAACAACCTTATACATATTTAAACCCAAGCATTTTAGCAGTCCCTTGTCGGTTTAAGGGAGGGTTCCCATCTAGGGATATTGTTTCTACTGGGTAATGAAGGAGGTCTTTTGGGGTTTTGAGATGAGTGAATGTATAGCTCCCTAACATAACTTGAGACATTATCACCCCCCCTGTTTTGTTTTGGTCCAATAAATTGATATGGGTCCAAAAAATACTTGTATTGAAACAATTTTTGGTATATAATTATGTACATAAATGCCAACTGAATTGGAAGAATTGAAAGATAGTGATGTGTATGTAGATGATAGTATTCAGGAGACAAAGGTAGCAGTAGATAAGACTGGTTATCCATTTGACCTTACGGAAGAACAGATAATCAGAATTATTTATTTCTTTGGTGCTCGGAAGTTATCATCACGTGCATTGAAAGGTGGTCATGCGAAGACTACTGATTTTACGTCTATGGAAAAAAGAGCATTGGACCATTTCTTTAATTGGTTTGGTCTAGTAGTGAATAGTGAATCAGATATGAAGAAGGCATATAAAGTAATAGTCTTAAAATTAAAAGCTATTCTTGGATTCTTAAAAACAAGGCCAGCATATATTACTAAGGATATTCATAATGCTTTAGATATTGCTGGATATAAAAATATTACAAAAAACATTATCTATGTAGTAAATGAGAATAAACAGATAGTTCCTCGTTTGATTGCTAATCAGGACCAAAAAGAAACTATTCCTTTGGCTAATATGGATAAGATGCAATGGGAGATTCAGAATATGACCCTAGATAAAATATTTATGGTTATCCAAAGTATTACTCCTAAGGATTTAATTAAAGCAAATCTAGGTTCTAAATCAAAAGCAGTACGTGATTTATTTGCTATGTACCATATGTCGAAGCTTAATAATAAAACTCCTAATCTATCATTAATTAATATTAATGTGAATAATAGTGACCCAAAAGAGAAATTGTCGGCTTTCTCTAATTATATTGTTACTAATCGTGATAACAAAAATTAATATGAAAGAATCTAAAGGATTACTTGCTTGGAGAAAGAAACAAGTAAAAGGTGCGATTATGAAACCATCTACCTTTAAAAATATAGTATCTAATATGACAAATCGTTTTGGTAAGAAGATTGCTACTAAGATTGCTGGACGTGCATATTGGAATACTGCTGAATCTAAATATAAGAAATCTAAATAATAATATGAGTATTATATTAGGAAAGGAATATACTGCACGAGAATATGTGAAAGACAAAAACATAGATATGTGGTATGATAAGATTTATGTGAAACATCTTATTAAAGAAATGCAGAAACTCGATAGTGGTATTGGAGCTATCTTATATCCTGAAACTAAAATAATTATATTCTTATGGGATGGTATTATTGTACATAAGATGTTATTAAATGAATATAATCAAGATACTTTAAATATAAAAGACCATGTTGAGGAAACAAGAAAGATAATACATGCAATGCAATCGGGAATTATTCCCGCAAGTACCATGAATAGTGTACGAAAGCAAGCAGCTAAATTAAATTTAAATTTAGGAAAGCAATTACATCGCTAATATGGAATACCAAGAAAATAAAGGTACGTATAAATTAGAAGAGGTTTATCATCCATCTCAAGAGGTACAGGATGAAATATTTGAGATTTATACTAAGTATCTAAAATGGCGTTCTTATAAAACGCAGTTATATAAACAATTTAATAATCAAACTTTAGATAATTATCTAATGGATTCCCGACAAAAGTTCTGGGGATATTTACCAATCTCTGATGATGTAGATACTCCTCAATTCTTTTTTCCAGAAACTAGAAATCAGATTATTAAAATATTATCTCAGATTGCTGCTTTAAAACCAAAGGCTTCTTTCGAGGGAGTAGAGAATTTTGATATTATTAAAGCAACAGTATTAGGAGATTTGTTTGAATATTGGAGACGGAAATCAAATAGGAAGATTCAAAACTTCTGGCAGTATTTATATAATATTATTAATGGAACAGTAATCGTATATACTGCATATCGTAGTAATGTTCGTGAAGTTAAGAATGTTACTATGTATAACTCTGAAACAGGGGAAACAAAATATACAGTAGATACTCTCGATACTTCTGATGTAGAAGATATGATTGTTAACTTGGAAGATATCTTTATTCCTAAGATGTGGCAACCAGATATTCAAGAACAGGGTGAATTGATATGGAGAGTTATTATGCGTTATGATGATTTCAAGTTTATGTATAAGGGATATAAGAATGTGGATTTAGTAAGACCTGGAGCACAATTCTCAGACCAATCCATCTTCTATGATTTCTTACCATTTAATATTCGTACCTCAGATTATGTAGAAGTAATTAAATATTTTAATTCTCAAGAAGATGAATATGCTATTCTAGCGAATGGAGTTCTATTAAATTCTATTATGGTATCTGATGAAACAGGAGAAGGACAAGAAGAAGAGTTGGCTCCCTTACCATGGAATCATAAACAACTTCCTTTCTCTAAGACCATCTTTGAACCTTTAGATGCAAACTTCTTCTTTGGAATGCCATTAGCTCAGAAAGTTAAATCACCACAGGAAGCATTGAATATGTTATGGGAACTTATGCTTGAACGTGAAACTCGTGCAGTAAATGTTCCTATTATCACCAATGACCCATCAGTTGAAATGGGAATTGAATTTAAACCTGGACGAGTATATCAAGTACAAGGAGACCCTAATTCTTATAAAGAACTACAAATGAATCCTACTTCTGGTTCATTCTGGAATGCTTTAACTGCTCTCGATGGAATGGTTCAGAATACGGGAAGTGGTGGTGGTGGACCTATTAGTCCAAGTATTCAACCACGTAGTGCACGTGAGAATATGTTGAATGCTCAGCAACAGCAACAGGTTGGAGGTATTTATAATATCTTCTATCAAGATTTGCTTGAGCAAAAGTCTTGGTTAACTATCAAGAATATGATTCAGTTCTATACTTCTGGAAAGGTAAAGAAGATATTAGGTGAGCGTGAATTCAATAAGATAATTACCTTAACTAATACTATGTTACGTGCAGGAGGAATTGGTAATCGTGAGATACGTGTTACCAATAAACCAGTTGACCCAGATATTTTACAGAAAGAATCTTACTTCCGTTCTCTATTACGTAAAGAACGAGTTGAGATTATTGAGGTAACTCCTGAAGCATTGAATGCATTGAACTTTGATATCAAGATGCAATTTGAACAAGAGAATTCTCCTGAATCAGAACGATTCTTATTCTTAGATTATATTACTACCGTATTCAAATTATTTGGACAGTCAGGAATTATATCTCCTAAGAAAGCATTCTTTAGAATATCTGAGAAGTTTAATGAGAATCCATCTGATTTAGTTGAAGATAATGTTCTTATGGATTATGAGCAAGAACGTTTTGGTATTCCAAATACACAACCAATTAATCCACAACAAGTTCCTTCTGAATCACAATTACCAGCTACTCAACAATATAATAATTCGATGAGAGGAACTATGAATGGAGCAAATGGTCCAATGGGAAATGCTATGGAACCAAGTCCTCAAATGGAAAACAATATGAACAACGAACAATTAATGAACCAATAATATGATATATAATAATATAGATATTAAGTTTGAGATAGGAGATGAATATATACTTGCATACTTCGAATACAATGGAGATATATTTTCTCAGAAACAAAATAAGAATGTAAAAGAAGCACATGATGTATTAATTAATCATGCAATACAAACTATACAACAATTAAAATTAAAAAATAAATAAATATGTTTCTACGTTTTTATTCTAAAGAAAGATTGTGGAAAGAACTTTTATTTAGAGAAGGATTCTCTGATAGAGTTGATTTAATTGAAGGTACTGCAATATGGCATGATGTGTTTCATCGTGTTCCTATTCTTCAGAAGTGGTTAAAGAAACGTGAAAATATATTATTAGCTTCTATTGCATTATCAGATAAGAAAAGTGAATTTGTTCTAGGTCAGTTAGCAGAGAACAGATTCTATTCTAAATTCGATGTACCAGGAATTTCAGAACGAAAGGTCGAAGATAATCAGCCAGTGAAAGAAATAAATAAAGATGTTTTTATTTCTAACTGGAATAAAAAAGATGCCGCTAGTGAACATGAAGTTTAAAGCTATGCAGAATGGAATGATTGGTAATCCTTCTATGGGTGCAACTTCTATTTCTACTCCAATGGGAAATACTCAAATGAATATGAACATTAAGAGTGGTTCTAGTAATCAAACCTATGGAGGACTTCCCCCTTCTAATCTTGACCCTCAAGAACAGAAGGTATTAAGAGCAGTGAGAACATACATGAAGAAAAGTGGTAAGTAATACTATGAAAAATATTATTAGTTTCAAATCACCGACTCGTATTAGTGTTCCGAAAATTTCTGTACCAAAGATAAAGAATATAAATATTGGAGGACTGAAAACACCCAAAGTTTCAGTAAAAGGAATCCGACCTCCACGTCAGGGAAATATGGTAAATAGATTTGGGAGATTGATTGTATAGAATCGACTATACAAAATTATTAAAAGTAAATATTGCTACATTATAGTTTTTGTGATATACTTATCTTAACATAAGGTGTCGCCAACCATAATGGGCGTAATAAACATTATGACACAAATAGACGGAGTTGATAAAACTCCAGAACAAATTGCTCACGAGCAATTAGAGGAAACTCTTACTAACCTCGAAAAAAACAAGCAAGAGAATGATAAGGTATTGGCAGACCTTGAAAAGAATAAGTCTGAGAATGCCAATTATGAATCTCAGAAAGACGCTCTTTCTAAAGAGAATGAACGCATCCTTAATGATATAAAAGCTGCTCGTGAAGAGAGGCGTAAACTATCTGAAAAGGATAAAACTTTTGCTGAAAAGTTTCGTGATGAGCAACTTGAAAAAGCTAAACAACGTTTTCTCAAGGACTTCAAATATGAAGATGAATCAGCAAAAGAAAAGCTTTTAGAAACTTTTAAGAAGCTCGATGGAGGTTCTGTTGATGCAGATAACATCTATCAAGATTTAGTTCGTACTCATTTATATCTCAATCCTGATAAATATATTGGAATTGAAAAACAGATGGGGGCTTATAAAGATGCAGCTTTTGATAATGCTGCTGCTCAATCCTCTTCTGGATTTAATGGTGGAGATGCAAATCTTAATCAAGGAGATATTGAACTTACTCCTGATGATATTGCTGCAATTCAATGGGCTGGTATGTCGACTGATACTTATAAGAAATTAAAAGCTGAAGGTAAAATATAAACTATTATTAATTTCTAATCTACTATGTTCAAGATTTATAAAGATACCTACAATGTACAGACTGAACGTGGTATCATCACCAACAGTTTAACTGTTAAGGTTGGAGATACTGTCGCTGCAGAGAGTGGTTTCTTAACGAATGCTACTGTTAGCACTGCGGGAAACGTGTATGTTCTTGGAGTTGTCGTAGGATTCTCTAAACTTAATGGAGAAGTATATCCTGCTACTGGACAAGATACTTCTGTTACTCCCAACCAGGTTACTGTTGCATCTGATAACCAAACTGTAGGTAAAATCTGTGCGGTATATATTCCTATCCATGCTGAACAATCATGGGAAGCAGACTTTAGTGCTGCTCGTGGAACTACTTCTACTTCAGATTTAAACTGGCAGTTCTTTGATTTGTCTGATTGTCGGACTATCGGAGAATCCACAGTTACTGCTACTGCTATTGGAGGAAAGCAGGTTGTTGTTGTGGCTGACGGAACCACTACTTCAAAAGGTATTGTTCGATTCCGCAAAGCATTGTACATCAATCGATAATGGTTGATACAATTTATTATTAAATATTAACTATTAATATGATTTCGAAACAGATAGACATTCTATTAAAAGGTGTCCGTGCTGAATTCGCTCAGATTGTTGACCAAGCACAGAAACAGAAAGCTGCTTACGATTCAAATGTATATCTTGATTCAACGAATAAGACTGGTGCTTTGTTCGAAGATATCAATGCCGTTGGTCGCCAACGCTATGAAGCAATTTCTGTTACTGGAGTAAGTCAACTTCAGCCAACTGAGGAACTTTCGGAGTTTCCTGAGACCTCCTATGTTCCTTCATATGTTACGTCAGTAGAACCTTATAAGTTTGCAAGACGTATCAAAGTCTCACGAGAGTCAGTAGAACGCAGAGATTCACTTTATCAAAATGCTTTGAATGAAGCATTGAAGTTGAATATTGCGGGAATGAATACTGAAGCTAAACATAAATTTGACCGCTTTAATAAAGCGTTCTCACTCGTCACTGATAAACATTTATTTGATTACAATGACGGAGTAGCATTGTGTGGTGCTCACCCTGATAAAGTTGGTGGAACCCATAATAACTACGTAACCGCTTCTGATGTAACTTATAGTGCAATAGAAGCAATGGTATTAGTATTGCAAAACCAAGTTGATGATATTGGAGAACCTATGCCGATGGGAGGTGGAATGAAGTATATCGTAGTTCCGCCTGCGAAAGTACGTAAGACTAAAGAAGTTCTTGATTCAGATTGGGTAGTCGATACTGCAAACAACAATGTAAACGTATGGAAAGGAGCAGGATGGGCATTAGTCTCATCTCCTTATATGTCTGCATCTAATGGTGGTTCAGATACTGCATGGTTTATTATCGATGGTAACTTCTCTCCTTTGAAGAATGTTACTTTCCGAACTATGTCTAATGAATCATGGTTTGATGAAAACGTTAAAGCGTTTGTTCATGACATCTCATTCGAACATAAAGTTGGTGCATTCGAATATCGTGGATTGGTAGGAAACCAAGGATTATAATATCTATTAATTTAATACCCTGGGTGAAATATCTCAGGGTATAAAGGTCATTAATTAAAATACTAATATGAACGGAACAAATTTATTCGCACCATTCGACACTAATACCGATGCTGCATTATGTGATGCAAGTGGATATGCAGTTATTGCAAAGTGTACTGGTGCGCCACAAACTACTGCAAGCAAATACCAACATGGATGTATTATGCTTCAGACAGATACTGCTACTGGTTCACGTGCTATATGGCAAAACATTGGTTCAGTTGCCACTCCTTCATGGAGTCTTCTTGATACCTCATTGTCTCCTATTTCATTGTTAGCATATAACTCCGATGCAACTGCTGGTCCTTTGACTATCGCTGCTGCAAAAATGGTTGATGCTATATTGGACCGAGATGGTGGTGCAACAAATAGAACTGATACCACTGATACTGCTGCAAATATAATTGCAGCTATCCCGAATGCTACTACTGGAACTGCATTTTATTTCTATCTTAGAAATATTTCTGCTACCGCTGGACAGAAAATAACTCTAGCCGCAGGAGTTGGAGTAACTCTATCTGGTTCTACTGAAGTGTATTCTGGTGGACAAGCATTCATGATTGGTCGTGTTACTGGAGCTGCTACTGTTACTTTGTATGCAGATACGGTTACTGATGCATTGCTTCCTGTTAGTGAAACTGCAAGTTCAGTAAATACTGTGCAGATGACTACTGCTGCAACTGCAAATGCTCCTATCATTTCTGCTGTAGGTTCTGATGCTAATATCGGTTTAACTTTGTCAGCAAAAGGAACTGGACAGATTGGTTTAGGAACTACTGCTGGTGCAGGTACTGGTGCTATCCTAATCGGTAATGGTACCGATAGTCAGGGAGTATCTGTACAAGGTCCTACTGTAGTACATAGTATTTCCACTGGAGCATTAGCTATCGGTGCAAATGGAACTACAAATCCTGTACTACAGGTTGATGCTTCTGCTGTAACAGTTGCAACTGGTATTAAAGTTACTGGTGCTGCTGCTGCTGGAGGAGTAAATATCACTGCTATATCTTCTGGTACTAATGAGTCTTTGACTATCAATGCCAAAGGAACTGGAATTGTTATTACTGGAGACACAGGAACTGCTTCTGCTACTACTGGTGCCGCAACTCTTAGCACTCAAAATGGAATTGTAACCTCAGAGTCTCTTACGACTGCTGCTGGTGCAACCTACACTTTGACTCTTACAAACACTAAGATTGCTGCTTCATCCAATGTAATGGTTACTACTGGTCTTGGTACTTCCACTCAAGGATTGCCAATCGTTACCAAAGTAACTCCTGGAGTTGGTTCTGCGACCATTGTTATAACCAATGCACATGCGTCCCTTGCTCTTAATGGAACTATCTTAATTCAGTTTAAGATTGTAGCTTAACATTAATAGTTTCTCTTTCCGTCTCTCCTATAAAAAGTAGACGGTAATAAATACATATGATTATATTAAATATATCAGATAAAGACTTCTCATTTGAGGGAGTTATGATTAGTTCACATTCTACGAAAGAGGTTGATGCTGAAATTGGTCAACGTCTTTTGGCTTTATATTGGCATAATCCTTTGGAACTTGTAGACGAGAAAAAAAGTTCTAAAGAAGAACCAAAGGAAGATACTACTATTACAGAAGAAACTATTGAAGATATTGAAAGTTCTGTAGTACCTGAACTTCCAAAAGAACAAGAACCAGAAATTAATAATTCATTCATTTGTAAGGAGTGTGCTAAAGAATTCGATACTCAAAAAGGTCTAGATTTACACTCTAAAAGAGTTCATAAATAATTATGGAAACTATCTCTTTCGCTTCAGCTTCAGAAATTATCTCATATGATAGTGCTGGAACTGTACCTGTAACTGAGACTGATGCACTTATTCTAAAGTCAGCAGATTATGACTCATCATCTGTTGTTAGTGTAGGTGGTAACACTCAGGCAACTTTGTTAATAAATTTTACTAAGGGTTCACTTACTAATGTAATCATCAAGATGTATGGTTCACAAGTTGGAAATCCTACCGCTAGTGATTGGTATACAGAGAATGAAGAAACTTCAACAACTGGTACTATCACTTTAAATCCATTAAACATTACTCTTACTGCCGATACTAAAGGTATGTGGCATTTTCCTATTGGTGCTTTAAAGGCCTATAAGATTACGGTAACGGGTACTGGAGTTGCTACGAGTTCGTCATTAAAGTTAAGTTTAGGATTACGTTCTAACTAAATATATGAGTTTTGTTAATAGAGGAAGTAAAAGGCAACGACAATATTACTCTAGACAAGCTCGCAAAAGTAATAGGAAATCATAATGGATAAGACTGATGCACTTGAAAAAGATGTCTCGGTTTTAAAAGTTACGATTGCTAATTTATCTTCCGAGATTGTCTCAAAGAGAAAAGAGTTATCGTCTGTTGATAATCAGATTGTTTTAGCATATTCAAAATTGAAAGATATAAGTGATAGAGAAAAACCATTAATAGAGAATCTTATATCTAGAAAAGAATCTCTTGAAAAGGAAATATCTTCATGTGAAATAAATTTCAAAGCAAAATGTAATGAGTTAAATGAATTAATGTCATCCCAGAATCTTAAGATTCAGGATAACGATAGATTGATTGCTCAGCAACAGATTGTATTAGATAATATAAATTTAGAGATACATGAAGCACAAGAGAAAAATAAAGTGTTATCTCATAACAATTTGTTAATCCAGAAAGAAATAGATTTGCGTCAGTTTAAAATTAATGAGTTATTATCAGAAGAAGAGAGATTAAATAAGTTGGCTTTTGATAATGATTCACTACAAGGAAGAATTGATATACAGAAGCAAGTCCTTGATTCATTGAAGAATGAACAAGAAGATATATATAAATTTAGAACATCGTTAGAACAGAAAGAAAAAGAATTAGAACAACGTGAAAGAATGATTGATATAATGGAACATAGATTAAAACCACGATATATAAAGGTATTCGGTAAGTTTAATAATCTCGATAACTAATATGGCATTCAAAAACTATGGAGCACAATCAGGAAATCCATTTACCCCAACTGAAGAAGCGTGGGTTCAAACTGGTGCAACTGGTATTGTTTTATTAAAAGAAACTACTGCTCCTACTGCTACTACATCTTATGGTAAGATTTATGTTAAGAGTTCTGACCATAAACTTTATTTCCTAAATGCTTCTGGTGTTGAAACTGATTTGATTGCAATGGGAAGTGGTACTGTTACCAGTGTTTCTGTTGTATCTGCGAATGGTTTTGCAGGAACTGTTGCAACAGCAACAACTACTCCAGCCATTACACTTACTACCACTGTTACGGGAGTATTGAAGGGCAATGGCACTGCTATATCTGCTGCTACTTCTGGAACTGATTATTCAGCAGGAACATCAGCGTTAGCCACTGGTATATTAAAATCTACTACTACTACTGGAGCATTGAGTATTGCAGTATCTGGAACAGATTATTCTGCTGGTACTTCTGCTCTGGCTACAGGTATATTGAAATCTACTACAGGAACAGGTGCTTTAAGCATTGCAGTAGCTGACACGGATTATCTCACTCCAACCACAGCTGCATCTACTTATGTTCCATATACAGGAGCGACCACAGATGTTAATTTGGGTACGCATAATATATTTGGTAATAATATTGTTGAGGGATTTACTTCCACTGCCACTGCGGGAGGCATTACTACCCTTACTGTATCATCAACTGAAATACAATCATTTACTGGTGTTGCAAACCAAACACTTGTCTTACCAAATGCCACTACATTAACTAAGGGACATTCATTTAGAATACTTAATCCTTCCACGGGAAATATAACCATACAAACTAATGGAGGTGCTACCTTATGGACAATGGCTACAGGTACAGAAATGTATCTCATTTGTACAGATAACTCTACTGCTGCGGGAACTTGGGAAACTCATTATATAGCAACAAGTGTATCAACGGGGAAGCGTATAGTATTTTCAAATTCACTAACCTTTATTGGAGCAGATGCACAACTGTTGAACTTTGGGACTAATAATATAACTCTTACAACTTCAGGAGCGACTTCACTTACCCTGCCTACCTCAGGAACAGTAACCGCTCTTGGAAACACAACGACTGGTTCAGGTTCTATTGTTCTTGCAACTTCTCCAACTTTGGTTACTCCAACTATTGGTGTTGCGACTGCCACTTCTATTAACAAGGTAGCTCTTACTGCTCCAACTACTGCGGCAACATTAGCTTTTGGTACTGATAATGCAACTATCACTTTTCAGGGAACGGATACGTATGTTGGAAGGACTACCACCGATACTCTTACCAACAAAGATTTATCATCAATTACCAATACAGGAAAGTTTTGGACATTGGGTCCTGGAACTCCTACACGTGCATCTAATACCACCTTTACCATGACAGGAGATTATACTTCTGTATTTGCAAAAGGAGTGATTATAAAATGGACAGAAACTTCTACGGTAAGGAATGCGATGGTTTCTATTCCTTCTACATATAGTGCACCAAATACCACGGTAACTATTGTCGGAGATACAATGGCAAGTATTGATGCTTCTTCATTAAAATATGCAATGATAGGAGTAGAGGCATTTGTACAGAAGTTCGCTGTTTCTGGAACTATCGGAGCAACAGGTAATGATGTGGCGAATGCCTATTATGCAACTGAACCTATGAGAGTTTTAGGAGCGGATATGCAAGTAGGCACAGCGGGAACTACTAATAGTACGACTGTGAGTTTGGTAAATGGGACAGGAACAGTCACCTTAGTGAGTCCGACTCTTGGAAGCACGGTTGCGGCGACTACCACCCCACAGGCACCCGCATCTTCTGCATTATCATTAGCACTAAACGATAGAGTTCAATTAAATGTTACCGCAGTTCAAACTACCGCAGCGGTTGACTTATACGTACAATTATATGTAATGCCTACACGGT
>JAKALG010000151.1 GCA_021813235.1 bacterium | reverse complement strand
TACAATTGAGGCCTGGGGCGGAATTGAACCGCCGCATAGAGATTTTGCAGATCTCTGCCTTACCACTTGGCTACCAGGCCATAACTCTATCCTACTTTTCTCTAAGCAATTCGTCAATTTTTTGTCTGTTCTTTTCTCCACGATCTATTTCTATATCAATGAAAGGAATAGTTTTTATTTCAATATTCTTTTTTAAATAATCCCGCAAATCCCCGCGTCTTCTTTTTGCGAAATCCAATGCGTCATGTTCCTTTTCATCAGGAAGGACTGTTATAAAAAGAGTTGCCTTTTTAAGGTCGGGAGAGACATTGCAAGAAGTGACGGTGATGAGAGAAGTGCCATTATTCTCGCGTTCTAAAAATTGAGCTCCCAGCTCTTTTACGAGATTTGCAACTTTTTCGTTTCTCTGGAGCATATGTTATTTTTGAGTGATATTAAATGATTCTATTATATCTCCTTCAACAATCTCTATTTTTGATTCAAGCATCATTCCAAACTCTGATCCTTCTTCCACTTCTCTAACTTTTGTTTTAGCTTTTTCCAGATTTACTATTTTTCCTCGGCCGATTTCGAAATCCCTACGCATTATCTTTACGACTTTATCCAAGATTATTCTTCCTTGTAGTACTTTTCCACCGACTATCTGACGCTCTTTAGTCCGACTAAAAACTTTTAAAATCTTTGCGCTGCCCGTCGTTTCTATCGTTTCAACTTTTGGTCTTCGTACTTCCATCTCAGTCTCTAGCCATTCGGCCATCTTATAGATGATGTTAAAGAAAGAAATAGTGATTCCTCTTTTGAGGGCGAGCTCTATGGCGCTTTTGTCTATTTTTACATTAAAACCAATGACAATTATATTTTCACCTCCACTGATAGTTTTTATATCTGATTCACTGATAGGTCCGACTCCTTTTTGTATGATTCTAAATATTGCGCCCTTGTTTACTGTGGCGTTAAGCTCGTGATTAATTTTGTTTATTTCTTTCTCAATGGCTTCTATTGAACCAGAAATATCAGCTTTCAAAATTATAGGGATTATTTTTTTATCAGTATCTTCTTTTGGCAAAGAATGAACGATCTTTTTTTCTTTCTTCCATTCCTCCATGTAATTTTCTGCTTCCTTTTTATTTTTAAAAGACTTAAACTCTGCTCCTATTTTAGGTATTTTGCAAAACCCAATAAGACGAATAGGGGAGGAGAATGTCGCCTCATTTATAGCTATTCCTTTGAAGTTCTCCATAATGTTGGTAGGACAAAAACTATCTTCCACCGCGACTATCATGCCTTTTTTAAGAGTTCCATTTTTTATGACAAGAGTTGCTTTTATTCCACGCTTTGAATCAAGGTCTGCCTCTAAAACAAAACCGGAAGCATTTTCTTCTTTATTGCCTGTAAATTCTTCCATCATGGCAGTGATATTTATCAAAGACAATAATTCATCTATTCCAGCGCCAGTTTTCGCTGAGATCTCAACAAAAGGAATTTTGCCGCCATAATTTTCAAGATAAATTTCATTTTCTGTTAATTCTCCTTTTGTCTTCTCAACATTTGCATTAGCTTTGTCTACTTTGTTTATTGCGACAATGCAGGGGATTTTATTTTTCTCTATTGTTTTCCAAGCTTCCACTGTCTGAGGTTTTACTCCGTCTTCTGCTGAGACTATCAATATAGCAATGTCTGCAATCTGTGCCCCACGCTCACGCATCTTGGAGAAAGATTCATGCCCAGGAGTGTCAATGAAAGTTATTTTTCTATCTTCTCCACTTTCTTTGTCTTTATGTATCACTTCATAAGCAGAGATATTTTGAGTTATGCCACCTGTTTCTTTATCAACGATATTTGTCTTTCTTATATAGTCAAGAAGCGTTGATTTACCATGGTCAATATGGCCCATGATCACTACCACAGGAGGACGCTCCATTATACTTTTTTCTTCATTTTTTTTATCCATCCCGTTAGAAATTTATACTTAATTATTAATACTTAACTTTTTTATCCCGTTTTCAGTGTTTATATTATTTCTAACGGGATCCATAATAAATTATTTTACTTCAGCTTTCTTCAACACCTCTTTCTCTTCTGTGGTAAGTTCGTATTCAGACTTTCCGTTTTTAACAGGCTTAGCAAAAATGCTCATTCTCTCTCGAGAATACAAACTTGAGAATACCACACCATCTCCATCTTCGTTTACCATACCGACAGCAAAACTTTGATTGCTTCCTTGATCAGGGAAAGGATTGAAACGAATAGTCTCAAGACCTCGGACACTTTTTCTTAATTTTTTATTCACTTCCACGAGTTCTTTTTCTATTTTTTCTTTAGCAGTTTTTAATTTAGAAATATTATCTTCTAAAATTGTTATGCTTTCTTCCAAATCTTTTGCTTTTTTACCAGCAAAAAATCTTTTTAATCGTTTTTCTGTCCTGATAGTCCAAAAAGTGCTAATCAATAGAAAAACTCCTATGACAATAAAAAAAATTATCTCGAGTTGTGTATTCATACGTTTTCAATATATACTATTTTAATGGCTAAATCAAATAGAAAAATATATCTAGACTATGCAGCGGGGGTCTCTGCCAACCCAAGCTCTGTACATGAAAAAGGAGTAGAAGCCAAAAAGAAACTCCAAAATGCGAGAAAAAAAGTCGCCGATGTTTTAGGATGTCAGCCCATGGAGATAATTTTTACCAGTGGGGGAACAGAGTCCAACAATCTTGCTATAT
>JAKALG010000150.1 GCA_021813235.1 bacterium | reverse complement strand
CCGTGCCGCACTGACCGATATTAAAAAGAATGTAGAAGACAGGGAAAGCCCGTATTTTACTTTTATAGTGAAATATATCGCTACAGAGGCGGTGAATGAAATTGGCTCAAGTGAGAAAATCAAGGTAGCAACTGCTTACAAAAACCCTACAATATCCACAGAAATCGGTTAAAAACACTTGCTTTTTATTATTAAATAATATATAATTGATATGAAGATAACAAAAATAACAAAAGAGTATTACGAGGTCGAAGGCGAAAAAGTTTACTTCTTTGAGCCATTAGAAAAGGTCATATCCATAGAGGACTTGCAGAAGATTATGGATACAGTAGAACAGGATTTACTGGCAGTTAAAAATATGAGGGTCGATGCCAAAGAAGTAGTTAATAAATTAAGAGATAAAAAGATATGAATAGAACAATTAAATTCAAATTTTGGGATTGGGATAAAAGAAAGATGATTGCTGGCGTTCCCGCAATGAATTTAACTATAGGTCATTTGAATGTAAACGCTTATGTTCCGCTACAATCAACTGGTTTACAAGATAAGAATGGCATTGACGTTTTTGAGGGTGATATTTTGGAAACAGAACAAACACAGATTAGAGATATGGCAGATAAAGACCCATATCATAGAGTAGTTAAATGGGACAACGAAGAAGGTGGGTTTACTTTTTACTGGAATGACAACAAAACCAAACAAACAAGTGGGTGGAAGTTTTGTGAAAACACGCTAAAAAGTAATTTTAGGATTATTGGAAATGTCTTTGAGGATACTAAATTTTTAAGATAAAATTATGAAACACCAAAAAAATTGCGATATAAATTCAAACATAGGTATTCCTAAAATTCAAAAGGATGAGAGTTATTGCACTTGTGGAATCACCGTATCTTCCATAAACCCACTGGTTGAAAAACTGGTGGATTGGAACCCACCAATAAAAGAAGACAGAAGTGAGATAGAAAAACTATACGCAAATGCGATTATGAATGTGATTCATTTTGAAATTAAAAGTTTTGTGAACAATTTGAGTCTAGAGTTAGACGAGAATATAAAAGCAGCGGCACAAAATGTTCTTGAGCACGAAAATCCGAGGAACAAAGGATACTATGACGGGCTCGGTGCAGGTTATAAAGATATTAAAGAAAAACTAAAATATGTTAAAAACTAAAAAAACACACAGAGATAAGAACGAAACGATAGTGGAGTTTTCAGATAAGATTCTTGTCCCACGCCCAGAGGTAGAGGAATTTATTGAGGCACTGGAGAAACTTATAAGTGAATTTGCTGTATGAAGAAATATCAGACAATTTTAGCTGACCCGCCTTGGAATTTAGGGGAAATGCGGATGAAAAAGGCAATGCTGGAGAATTAGCAAGATTAGCAAAATCAAGACTATGAAACATTTAATACAATCCTGTAAAGGAAAGGATAATTGTTTAGAGCATTGTCCGTGTGATTGTCATAAAAAACAATTCTGTGATTGTTACGACCACGACTTCCGTGCCGCAGTTAGGAAGCTCGCACAGATAATGGATATGCAACCAATCAACGACTCAATCAGGACGACCGCTTCAATGTATGTAAAAACTGCCAATGAGATTGACCAACATAGATATACTAAAAACCTAGAGGAACGACTTGAACACGCAGAGTTACACGGTGGTATAGTTCAGGCACTTGCTGAACGAGAACGATGTCTTGCCATTATAGAGCAGTATTTAAAACATTCCACACACAATCCCGAAGATACTTGCCTTGAAAACATAATTCAAGAAATTAAAAACGTATGAGAAAATATAAAATTATCTATGCTGACCCGCCTTGGTCCTATAACGACAAAATGTCGGGGCATTCTTTTTCACTTGATCACGAATATAAGACGCAAAGTAAAAACTGGATAGCTGATTTGCCAGTAAAAGATATTACAGATAAAGACTGCGTGTTGTTTCTTTGGGCCGTATCTCCCCTTTTACCAGAGGCATTAGAAGTAATTAAGGCGTGGGGATTCAAGTATAAAACACTTGCGTTTGTTTGGAGTAAAGAAACGAAAAACGGGAAGAAAGTAAAGAATCTTGGCAGGTGGACAATGGGGAACGTTGAACTTTGTTTTTTGGCGGTTAAGGGGAAACCGAAAAGAATATGCAGAAATATCTACCAGTTAGTAGAAGCAGAAAGAACCAAACACAGCCAAAAGCCAAATGAAGTTAGAAAAAGAATTGTAGAACTTATGGGAGATTTACCGAGACTGGAAATGTTTGCCAGGCAACACACAATCGGCTGGGATGTTTTTGGAGACGAAGTGAAAGACAGTATAACCCTATGAAAATTTATAAAATAACAGAGGCGAGTAAATATCTCGGCATAAGCATAAATTCGTTAAAGACACTGGCGAATAATGGCAAGCTAAATTCTTTCAAAACTGGGGGTGAACACAGAAGATTTAGAGAAGATGATTTAGACGCTTATATGGGCGTTAAAAAAGAAAAGCAAGAAAGACTGACTGTTATTTATGCCCGATGTTCTACCGCCAAACAAAAAGAAAACTTGGAAAGGCAAAAGGATAGGTTAAGAAAACATGCCGAAGAAAAGGGATACAAGTATTTGATGATAGACGAAATTGCAAGCGGAATAAACGAGAAACGCAAAGGAATACACAAACTGATAAAGATGTGTTTTGAGGGAAAAGTTGAACGGATTTTAATTGAATATAAAGATAGGCTGGCAAGATTTGG
>JAKALG010000149.1 GCA_021813235.1 bacterium | reverse complement strand
AACTGGTACTCCTACGGATTACGGACCACTCGGGAAAGTTTCCCCTATTGGGTTTGACGAACAGGGGAAGGAATTGAGTATGGGCAAGACAATAAAACAAGCCGTCGGAACTGGCGCAGAAATTGGATCATACTTTGTCGGAGGTGGCGCTGCAAAATCGACGTATAAAGCGGCGAAAACAGGAGAAAAGATACTCCAATCAGGATTAGAGGGTGCGGGAGTAGGAGCGCTCGCTGGAGGAGGTTCTGAGGCACAAAAAGAGGATTCTACTGTTGGAAGTATAGCGACGCAGGGGCTTATTGGAACAATTCTCGGTGGTGCAGTAGGTGCAGCAATTCCAGCGGCAGTAGTTGCAGGAAAGAAAACATATGGCGCTGCGAAAAAAATAATCAATCCCGAAGTGACTGATGCCTTGACTCGCGCAATAAAACCAACAAAGAACAATGTGAACTTTGTCAAGGATGCTGAATTGGCAGTTCCCGAAATAACCGACACCTTAAAACTCAAGGGAGTAAATCCAGCAAAGATGACACTCAACAATCTCAATGATGCTATTTTGGATACCAAAAAGCGTGTATGGGATGCGTACGAGAAAATGTTGAATCCAAACCAACACGCAACCATTGACACAAATACTATTGCGGACAAAATCGAATCGACAATTACAAAGAGATTCGAAATGCAGAATCCTGCAAAAGCAGAACAAATTAGAAACCTTGCAAATTCATATCGAGGGAAAACAATGACTGTTGGTGATGCGGAACAGTTCTTACAAGAAGCAAACGCTGAACTCCATTCCTATTATGCAAAGAATAAAGTAGGACAAGCTGTCGCAGCCGCAGATCCAGAGGTTGCACATATTCTTCAGGAAGCGAATGGACTCAGAGAACAGCTTTATTCGAAACTCAGCGAATTAACTGGCGGAAAGGCAAATGAAATAAAGAAACTATATGGCGCACTCACAAATGTAGGAAATGAAGTTGCCGGGCGCACACAGGTTTTTAATCGACAAGCACCAGCGAGTTTACAAGAAACGATTCATTATCCATTGGCGGTTGCAAGGGGAGTTTCCTCGGCACTTCGTGGAGATGTTGTTGGCGCTGCAGAATCAGCGGGACAGATTGCACTTTCAAAAGCGATGAAAGAAGGAAATTCTACCGAAGGATTGATCAGAAAAGCATTCATGAAGGCGGCGAAACAAGGAAAAGTGGCATCTCTTCCTACTGGGAATCAGATGGAACAAATTACAAAACGATTGGCGCTTCCTGCACCTTCTTATATCGAAGGGCAACCATACAAAGGAGGTGTGAGTAAATTGATTCCATCATCTCGAGTAAATCCTACGGTTTTGGAAACAAAATTTCCAACAAGAAACCCAGAAAACATTAGTGGTATTAAAAAACTTGTGCCAACATTAAAGAAGACAGAAGGATCAATGACAAATAAGGCACTTATTGGTGCGGCGGTTGGAACAGGAATTGCGTTATTTGGTGCGCCATTACTCGACAAACTTAATAAGAAACTCGACTCAATGAGAGCTTCAGAAATACCAAAAGGAGGGTTCAATAGTGTTGAGGAAGAGAGAGCATTCAATACAAAAGCTCAAAAAGAGATAAAGGCCATAATGAAACAACAGGAAGATTACTATAATCGAAAATGATGAATTTGCTTCTATTTATGTTGGGAATATTGGGTTTCTATTTTTGTATACTCGGTTTTTTCTGGGTGTGCGTACTTATTTCAAAACTCATTTCTCATCTCATTGAAGGATTAAAGACAATCACGCGACACATAATTTGGAATTAGTTAGAAAAAACGATCAAACCAATATACTAAATATAATGAATAGAATAACGAAAATCCTTGTTCCAGTAACGGCATTTCTAGCGAGTGTCGTTTTGGTATCGGCACAAACTGCTCCCTCTCTTTCTCCTTGGAAATATCTCAGTGGAGTAATAACACCTGTATCAAGTTCTTCAGTGGTTCAGGTGCCATCATTAGGAAGTGCTGGATTGTGCTTGAGAACAAACGCAAGCGGAACACTTTCAACGACTGCGTGTGGATCAGGGAGTTCATTTACCACTTCAACTATCCGTGGGCTTTTCTCTGGTACCTTGCCAATCTCATATGATAGTGCAACAGGTATCATTTCGTTTGTAAATCCGGGATATATAACTGCAACATCTTCAGAGACATTGA
Organism: bacterium; assembly: GCA_021813235.1. The sequence goes on along the minus strand of JAKALG010000149.1, from coordinate 547 downwards.
GTGGAAAATCTGGAAATATCTCAATGTGGACTAATGATATTGGGTATGTGACGTCAACATCTCCAACGGTTTTATGGGGAGGAATTACTGGCACGCTATCAAACCAAACTGATTTACAGAATGCATTAAACGCGAAACTTTCAACAAGCACTGCGGCTTCTACCTATTATTTACAGACTAATCCAGCAGGATATATTGACTCCTCGGCATTGACGCCTTATCTCCTTGCCTCAACTGCCTCATCAACCTATCTCACTATTGCGAATGCTTCATCAACATATTATCTTGCGAGCAATCCTTCTGGGTTTATCACTTCTTCTGCATTAACCCCATATCTAACAACTTCCACTGCAGCATCAACTTACCAACCGATACTCGTATCTGGGACAAATATAAAGACTATAAACTCTACTTCTTTGCTAGGGAGCGGAGATATCTCAATCACACCCTCTCAATGGACAACAACTTCAACGGGTATCTTTTATAATGGTGGACGAGTAGGAATAGGAACTGCAAACCCTACTACCGCATTAGATGTTAATGGAAC
>JAKALG010000148.1 GCA_021813235.1 bacterium | reverse complement strand
TACAGACACTTCGGTAACGTATGGGCTAACCTATGGAAAAGTAAATCAAGGCGGTAACTACGCAGGAGCAGGATATTCTTCAATGGGTGACAATTTGGGGTTTGACTATAACCAAGCGTGGTCAATAAGTGCGTGGATTTATAACAGCACCGCAGGTTCATCAAATATCATTTCTAAACAGCAAAGTGCTGGGTCTTATGCGGGATATGGTTTAGGCACGGATGCAACGGGTAAATTACAAGCATTCGTATATGGAGGTGGGGTGGGCTCTATTATTGGCACATTTCCTTCTGCATATTCTGGTGCGTTTCATCACATTGTAGTTACTTATAGCGGGAACAATAACATTTCAGGATTTACTTTCTATGTAGACGGTTCTTCGGTTGCCGTTACAAATACAAGTAATACCGCGAACACTGCAAGTATATTATCTACTACCCCATTTCAATTCAGTGGAAGAAATGGTGCAAACAATTTGTGGACAGGTTATTTAGACGAAATCGGCGTGTGGGGTAAAGCCCTATCCACCACCGAAATCACCGACCTCTATAACTCTGGTAATGGGCAGACTATGGTCGTTACTACTGCCCTCGCTCCTATGCAAGTCCTATGGATAGGCTACTAACACTATGTCATTTCATATATTAAAAGATAAGATGAAAGAAAAAGGTGGGCAGGCGGTTATTGCTGCTTTAATTACAGTAAGCGCAGCAATAGGTATTGCTGCTCTTTCGGGGGCATTCTGGACTAATTCACAGGTATCCGCTTCAAATGTTCGGCAAACAGATTTAGAAAGACGAGTAAGTGCAGTAGAGTTTGCAGGAGCGGATTTGAACGATAAAGTAACCGCACTGCTTTTTTCTAATCCTGTGGCACTACAGAGATATAATCAATTAAAGGCAAAGAAATGAACTACGGACTACAACCATTAAAAAAGAAAACGCTTTTAGAGATAATGAAGGGAAAGATAGACTACTCCCACTCTAAAACATTTGGCTCAATAGACCCCTCTACTTTACCAGAGGAGTATATCCTTGAAAGTACTATATTGAATCAAGGCTTTTTACCGCATTGTTCTTCGTATTCAGCGTGTGCCGTTCAAGAAAGTCAGCACGGCATTCCTTTTGACCCCGAAGATTATTATAAGGCAGAGGGGGTTATAAATGGCGCAGTACAGGACTATGGCTATGACTTGCGCACCCTAATGGCAACAGGATTTAAGTACGGATTTCGTCCGCTTTCAGGTGGCAACCCCGATGACTACAAGGAGGGTAATTATTTTTCAATAGACGGAGACTTAGATACTTTTGATAACATAAGGACTGCTCTTTATATGGCAAAAGACCAAAAGAAAACCGCCATTACAGGACTGATGTGGTATCAAGAGTATTTAGAAGCAAAGAATGGAATAGTGGATAAGAATATTGAATATAAGAAAGAAACAGGTTTACACGCAATTAAAGTCGCGGGATTTACGACTATTGACTCTGTACCTTATCTCGTGCTTCAAAACTCGTGGGGAAACGGCGTAGGAAAAAATGGACTATTCTATTTTTCACGAGAAATAGTAAACAAGGAACTCGCGTTAGGAAACTTCATCTGGCGGACGATAGACGAAGAACAGCAAAGAATAAGGACTCAATTTAGGATACTTGTTTTGTTAAAAAGAGTTTTGGAATTATTAAAAGATTTATTTCATATTCAATGAAAATCCAATGAAAACAATTTTAGCAAAACTTTTAGAACTTTTAGAAAAACTTCTTCCGCTCGTAAAGAAGACGGAGGTTATTGATAATGTTCCTATCGTGCCAACTCCTCAATGGACTCCCGTGAACGAATGGGACGTACAAAATCGTTCTAAAAAGTTTGGCGATTACCCGTTAGATAAAAAGAAAAAGTTATTTATTATGGCTCGTCAGGTTTGTTTAGATAAAAACCTTTCTCCTCAAATGACCGCAGAATTGTTGGCAACTATTTTCGGAGAATCTTTTTGGAATCCTTTTTGTCAAAACGAAAATAAAGTAAACGGAAAAGTAGTAAGCACCGATTTTGGTCTCACACAACTAAATGATTTTTATTTCTTAAAGCCTCGCAAAATGACGGGCGAGGAAGCAATGTTAAATCCTAAACTTTGTGTAGAAATAATGGCGGACAATTTCAAACAAGGACACGCGGATTATTGGATTGCTCATAGGAATCAATCCTTTCGCGCGTATCTTGGAAAGGTCGTCTAAATATAGTATAATATCTCTATGAACGAAACATCACCAAAATATAGTTTAGATAAGGCTTCGCTAATCAAAGTAGGCACTGGCGCGCTTATCGCAATCGCAGGTGCATTGCTTACGTATGTCTCTTCAGCAATTACGCAGTTTGATTTTGGGGTTTATTCCCCTATTGTCGCGGTAGTATTTTCAACCCTTGTGAACTTGGGACGAAAATGGATTACTGATTATTCGGCGTAGTTCGGCGTAATAATTATCCCCACATTTGTCAAAGACAAAACGTTTATTTTGTTTTATAATTATACTTGATGAGGAGTGGTAAACTTATAGTAATCTTTTGAAACTTAGCCCCTCTCATCATACGTAAAAAACTATCTTACCTACACCACCTCACGGCTTTGCTTATCTGATTCAAGACAGCAAGGGGGAATAATAAGAACGTTCAAGACCGCTTCATACTCAGAGCGGTTTTGTTTTACTATCTCAAAATAGATTAAGAAAAAGCCATAATCTATCCACTTATACACAGGACAAGATAGGCTAACTGTGG
>JAKALG010000147.1 GCA_021813235.1 bacterium | reverse complement strand
GACCCAGCGATAGACTCATTTAACAAAACTATGATAGCGTTTAAGATGACGAATACAGTAGGAAAGTATTTTTTCGGGATATTGATAGGAATTGCGACTTTGATATTAGCGTGGCTTAAAATTAAACAGATATGATAGGAAAATACCAATTACAATTAGGTTCTGACCAGTTTATTTCAGGAATGGCATCATCTGATTATGCTACTGATGGAGGTCTAGGAACATCAAGCCAAAATCTCAATCCTTTTATTAAACCTGGTACAATTTACTCACTTGCAGCTGGTACTGATATATCTACAAATGTATCTGGAAATATAATTGCATCTTGTGAGGATAGTAGTAGCTTATCTCCATTGGATAGATATATGGTTGATGATGCATCTAGTGCAGCTAATTATTATTCCTATAATGGGACAGCTATAACAAAAGTTAAAACTGGGACAGCTACATATATTCAAGGGAAAAGCGACATGGTTGCGTTTAATGGTAATTTTTACATAAGTGGAGCATCTACGTTAACACAATGGGATGGTACAAGCGGAGCTGGGCTTAATGAATCATACAAAACATTTGTAGATAGTTCAGCATGGCATCCGCTCTTAAATTTTATAAATTATCTATATTTTGGAGATGGAAATTTGTTACAGCAAATGGATACATCAGGAACGGTAGTAACAATTTGGACACTTCCTCCAAAAGAAAAGATTGTAGCTCTAGGAATTGACCCAAGTACAGGGTTGCTTTTAATCTCTGTTTCATCTGTGTATGATGTTTCAGATACTCTTTCATCATTAAAAGCTGTATATCTACATGATGGAATTTCGGCAACATATAGAAGGAAAATAATTGTTGATGACCTTGTTACTGCATTTTATCAACTAGAAGGCCGTGTATATATTGGTGCTGGACAAACTATCGGAGTGTGGAACGGAACTGGTGTAACATTCCTTCGTAAACTTCAATACGCTTCTTTAAGTAATGTAGACCTTCCGTATAAACACCACTTTGCAAATATTAGAAACATTCTACTTGTTGTGGATGGCTATCAAGTATTAGCCTATGGTGCAGTTATTTCTGGAAGTGGTAATCCCTATGGAAATACAAAAGCTTTTTTCTACATGGGGCAACCGCTTTCTGGTATAAACCATTTGACAGCAATTATTCCATTTGGGACAAACAAATTTGGAATCTCCTATGCAACAAATAAAGTTATCTCTTTTGACATATCAAGTTTATCGGGGGGAACTGGTCTATTATATTTTAATAGTACCTATTTTCCACGACCAATATATATCCGTAGAATCAGAATAGTAACTTCAAATATAACAACGAATACTGGAATTGGCGGTGTTGCTCTCTATACTGAAAATAATTTTCGGCAACCCCCTGGATTGCTTGGGCAATTTTCTGTATTATCAGCTAATTCACCTAAAAATGTATTTGACTTTGATTTTACAGATATTAAAGCTATGATGGTTCAACCTCGTATCAGTTTTGATAGTGCACAAGGGTTTGCGATATATAGAGTATATCTTTATTATGATATTGCAGAATAATAATCTATGGACAATAAACAAAACAAAATAATTCCGAGCTTTTCTCACCCACAGCAACAATCAAGCCTTCCTTCTTATGGGCAAGTTGATGGATATACGCCTGACTTAAACGACCTAGCGAGACAAGTCAATGAACTTTCGGTAAGAATAGATAATAAAATTCATCAGCATATCCATGATGGCGGAGATGCTAAAAGAATAAACCTAAACACTGATATTCTTGGTATATTTGATACTGTATCAGTTATCCCAACTGCAACACCATCATCATTTTATGAGCAAATTAAGATATATACAAATGGCACTACTTATAGATTTTATTGGTTTGATGTAAAGAATAATATATGGCATTACGTTACTGCGACAGCTTAATTGCATTGGCATATATATTGATATTATAATTAAAATTATATGGGTATTAACACAACATTTACAGGAGTAGGAAATCCAAGTTTTACAATGGGTGGTGATTCAACTCCATCATCAGCAGTATTCACGCCAAACACTAATCTTAATATTGCGTATGGTGGTCGTAGCCAAGTTGGTACAGGTAAATTTACTAGTAGTCCTTCTACTGTAAATTATAACCCAATTTATGGAACTACTGGCGGTGGAACTTCATTTAATCCGAACATCGCACCTGCATTTAATAATAGTAATACCAATACACAAAGTTCTAATACACAAAGTTCTAATACACAAAGTTCTAATACACAAAGTTCTAATACGCAAAATACAGATAAGCCTGATTTATCTAAATATCTCATAGCACAATATACAACCACGTCAGGTGGTAATTTATCTACTGATGGGTCAGGGCAACCTATTGGATATACTCCAAGTGGATTTGCAATAAATAGTGACGGAACTATTGACTCTACTCATATGCGTAGTAATTTGACTTCTGGTGATATAAATAATCAACAGAAACAGTATCAAGATTATGTTAATGCTGTCTCACAAGCACAGGGATATTCTCCTTCTTATCTATCAGCGTTACAACAGCAATACCAAACACAAGCACAAGGTTCTTATCTTGGTACACAGCAAGCTAATTTAAATGCAAATCTAGCGACGGGACAAGGTTTTACTGGTTATTCTACTGACCAGGCTGGAGCAAAAACAGGAATTGAACAAAATCTTCTTGCGCAACAACAAGCACTTAATACCCAGCAAGCAACACAGGCTGCAATTAACCTTAATACACAACAACTTGCACGAA
>JAKALG010000146.1 GCA_021813235.1 bacterium | reverse complement strand
TCTTTCGTGGTTTCCTGAACCGCGAGCAAGACAGCGGATTTTATTCCTTCGGGTAATTTGGGATACTGATGTGAAAAACGGATTATTGGTTTTGTCATACTAAATCATTCCCAATCTCTTTTTTTCTTCTGCTAGTTGTTTCTCTTTTTCTTCAATTTCCACTTTTTTCTTTAAACGCTCTACTTCCATTCTATCGAACTCGGAAACACAAAATCTAGCTGTTTTTGCGAATCCTTTTGTGTTTAGGCACAGTTCCCCATCAAAACCATTCTTCTTTTGTGTGAAAATTTTGAACCCCCTTCCACGAAAGCCCATCTGCTCGGAAATTTTAATCCACGTCAAAGCCTCATTTTCCTTTATGATTATGCGGAAACGGATTTTTGGTTTTTTTGGCTTTTTTTGCACCCCCCCATTTTCCATAAATGCACCCTTTTTAATGCCTTTTTATTTTGAGGTTGCTTTTAGCCCCCCCAAACGCATTTTTTGCTCTTTTTCACTTTTTCCTATGCTTTGAGCGCGTAAATCCCATCAGTTCGTTTTTCTAAAAGCCCATAACCCGCCATGCGCCTGACTGCGCGGGTGATTGTTTCTGCTGACCATAATCTAGGTCGCCTTGCTTCTACCCACTGGCGAATGTCGTCTATATGAACCCACCTATCTCGATATGAGTCGGGGGCTATCGAAACTCGTTTGAACTGCAAGTCGGCGATTGCTAATTGGATGAGTTCCCAAAGTTCGCTTTCGGTCATATTCCTCCCTCTTGGATTAGCTTCTTTGCATTTTCAAGCTTCGCTTTCATCTGTTCGGGTTTGTTGAAATCCCCGAAAATCCTAATCATCTGTTCGCGCCGACCATCCGCCTTTCCCGCGCTTGATGAAATCTCTAAACAATCTTGGTTTTTTATCTCTTGGATTTGGATATTTTGCGCTATTGGTTGAACTGGCGCGGGCTCTGCCTTCTTTATCGGCTCGGGTTGCTTTGAGGTGAATCTATCCATTATGTTCTTGATTCCGCTCGTCCAACGCGCTTCGTGGTAGTCGAACCAGCCTTCCGAGCCTACTGCGAGCGGGGGAAGCCGTTGCTTCTTGTCGGAGTATATATCGCTCCCATCCGCTAATCCGTATTGCACGAAAGAATCAAGGTTTTTTACCTTAACGATTTTGCCAAATTTAGTTAGAATCGGTTTGTCTTCCATTTATCTCCCCTCCTTTTTCTTCTCTCTCACGGCTTCGTCAAGCTCATCCTGTTCCCACTCATCTTCTTGTTCTACATCTTTTTGTTGTTTCTTCAAGCTCCCGGGATTGCGAGGCATTGTATAATTTCTCGTGTTGCACTCTCCACACTTCCACCACTTGCGTCCTTCTAATAGGATTTTGCTAACCTTCAATCCGCAAGTTTTACAACTAAACTGTCCTCCTATTTTTTCTTCTATTAATTCCATTTTTCCGTCTTTGGCAACACATTTGAAAAGTTGCCCCATTATTACGATATAACCTGTTTCAGTCATCGTTTCTCACCGTCGCCCTTTTCGCCCTGGACTTTAGCTTTTGCGAGTTGTTTAAGTTTTTCCTTATGTTGTAGTTTTAGAATTTTGAATTTTTCCCGTTGTTGGATGGACAACTCTATTCTGTGCTGATAACATCGAGAACAGAAGCATTCTTTCCGCCTTCCGTCGATACAACGACAGAGATTGGTTTTTCTACCACAATCAGAACATTTCATACTCGTTTCGCCTCCTCCTTTAGTTGGGATTTGAGCCTTTCGACAATCGTGTCCATACTATAATCCTTCCATGCTTCAACGATTTCCCGAGCGAGTTCGAGCTTGCCCTGCTCACGCTGTCTTGCGTCGTGTTGTTTGAGAGTTTCATCAGTATAACAATTATAAGCACTCATTCTCTCTTGTTCCTCGTGTTTGCCTTGCTGTTTTAAACGCTTCTTGACTTCTACCATGCATTCTGGACATAGGATTATCCCCATGTCGTTGAATAGATAAGCTTCCTCTTTATGGGTAAATTCTTTTGAGCATCCGTCGCAGTGTTCCATAGTCCAGCCCATCTAATCACCAAAACTTCCACCAAGGCTTCGAAACTAATGGTGAATTAAAATCTTCTTCTTCCTCTTCTTCTTTTTCATATATGTCTTCATAGCATTTTTTACAGTAATAAAATGTATATTTTTCTCCTTCTGAACGTTCTACTTCTAAAGAAGCTGACACAGGCGCTCCGCACTCATAACAAATAATATTCGGGGTTGTTTCGTTCATCTGAATTACCCATGCTTCAAAGACAGATGAACTTTTGAATTGTGTTTAATCTGCTCGTAACTCAAACTATGAAATTTCTCCTTGCACAACGGGCATTCAAAAGTCCAGCCGCTTAGGTTTTTTGAGGTTTTCACGTTTTCCTCGATTATTTTTTCAATTTCCATTTATTCACCTACTACTACTAGTATCATACTGATATAAATACCTTCCTGTTTCAAAATTCCTCAACTTTTACCCCCTTGGTTTTCTTTAATTTGGCTTTCACTTTGTCGATTGATTTTCCCGAGATTTCCTCGTCGCTCTGCTCTTTATCACACTCGCAAGGCGATTCTCCGCACTCGGGGCATTTGTCGGTTCTTGGATAATCTTCGTTCATAGTTTTATCGCCTCCCAGAATTTCCATCCTTCTATTAATAAAGTTCCGACTATTATTCCATCCGCGCCAACGATAAAAATTTGGAAAACGAGTGGCGAATCCTTAGAAAAAACGGCGTATGTGAGTGTGATTAGAAGGAAGGCGATAACGCCTA
>JAKALG010000145.1 GCA_021813235.1 bacterium | reverse complement strand
GAAACCAATAAAAATTTTACCCGTCCAACTTTTTTAAAGTTATCGGCAATCATTTTCTTGTCTATCGTATCAGAACTTATGAGCAGTCTATCAAATTCTTTTCCATACTTAAAAAGTGGATTAAAAATCCAGGTGTTTGTGTGCTTTTTTATAAAATCAACAGAAGCTAAAAGTCTAATTTCTCGGCCTGCAATATCAGGATTTACACGGCTTCTTTTTATAATATTTTTTCTAGTGAAACCAACCTTTGGATTCAATAGAAAAAGTCGCATTATCTTTACCCTAGCAGGGCTGCCCAATATTTTGCCTAGAATTTCCATAAAGTTTATTATATGACTTTTACATAAAAAAACAACCCCATTTTAGTGGGGCTGTTTTTTATATATTCTTATTTCAATTCCACCTTACCACCAGCTTCCTCAATCTTCTTTTTGAGGTCATCAGCTTCAGTTTTCTTCATTCCATCTTTCAAGGTAGAAGGGGCAGCATCAACTAAATCTTTTGCCTCTTTGAGACCAAGACCCAAGACTTCTTTGACGACTTTCATGACAGCTATCTTTTGTTCCCCAGCAGATGCGAGTACAACAGTAAATGCATCTTTCTCTTCAGCTGCTTCGGCAGCAACGGCTGGACCAGCAGCAGCGACAGCGGCAGCTGAAACTCCAAACTTTTCCTCTATTGCCTTTACAAGGTCGTTCAATTCTAGAACCGATGCACCTTCAAGGTCTTTCATAAATGTATCAAATTTTGACATAATTTTTTAGGCGCTAGGCTTTAGGCGCTAGGCTTTAGCTTTTTTGCTAACACCTAATACCTACTTCCTAATGTCTTAATTAATTTTTATAATTTTTTTTTGCTAGTGCCTAAGGCCTAATGCCTAGAGCCTAGCTATTTCTTTTTAGCTACTTCATTAACTGCAATAGCCAAACGTTGCATAGGAGATTTAAGCAAGAATGCAATCTTAGAAAGCAACACTTCCCTAGAAGGAATAGTAGCTATTTCTATCATTTTTTCTTTACCGACAAATTTTCCTTCGAAAATTCCTCCTAAGATTTCTAGAATACCTTTGTGCGCTTTCTGAAAATTATAAATTTCACGAGAAGAAGCTGTCTCATCTTTAGAGAGAGCCATAGCAACTTCACCAGAAAGTTCTGGAATCTCTCCTTCTGCTTTTTTGGCAAGTGCACGTTTCAATAAAGTTTTTCTAGATACTCTGTAGTCCACCCCTTGTTCTCTTAAGTTTCTACGAAGAATAGTCTCATCAGCAACTTTCATACCATGAAAATTGATGAAAACGACAGAGGAAGAACCTTTGATAGCTTTATCTAGGTCCTTAATCATTTCTTCTTTTTTTGATTTTAGTAACATAATTTTTTAACTAAAAAAAACGGCTAAAAGCCGCCAAGTATCGACCCACTAAATAGGACTTATTGTTTGCCTACTTTCTTTGCGGTACCTTTAATATAGCACAATCTTTCTATTTTGCAAGCTGGGTTTTGGTATTTATTGTATCTGTTGGCAACACACCCTTACCAATATTGCTTACTAAAACAACTCCTATGACTCCTACTAATATCATTGCTAAAAAAATAATCACCGTTTTCCAAAAATGTTTTGCCATATGATTTTAGTATACCATTTTATAATTCTATATATAATTTGACAAAAGATAAAAATGTAATATAATATAAAAAACTAATTAATTAATTGTCCTTTGTAAATTGGAGGTAATATGTATCTAACAATTCCATGGGTATTTTGCCAATTCGTAAGTATAATAGGTATTGTATTTTTAAGATACCTAATCAAAGCAGCAAATATAGTATACCAAAAACAAGATTCTTTTTTGGGCTCTTTCTTAAATATGAAAATATTAAAGAATTACGTTTTGGAAAACTGGCCTCACTGGAAACAAAAATTATTTTTTGGTGGACTAGTTTACCTGGAAGAAGAACCCACAAAAAGATTTTTTTTGATATGCAATATCGGAAGCGCTATATTGGGTTTCTATATCAAAAGAGATTTTCCTGTTCTCTATTGGGTTTTTTACTTCAGTTTAATTTCCTTGGTCATAAACACATACTCTTATTACTGTGCCAAAAATGATTTAAATATTTACTCATTGGAAGAAATTCCAAAAAAACTTGAGAATTTCGATTCTGAGCCTGAGTAATTTAAAAAAATTAAGGGAGGTTTTTTATGCAAAGCGAAGACAACATAATTCTGCTTATCGTCTCTGTGCTCATGGGATTTGCCTATATAAAGGAAATTGTATCCCTTATAGTAGTCTCAAGATTTACTAGACTTGCATATAAAGATGGTGCAAGAAGTAATTCTGGTCTGGTAAATTTTGTTCGATCCGATAAGGCTGGAGAGGGCGCTTACTTGTTTTTTTCAGGAATTAAAATACTGAAAGAATACGGCAAAGACCCATCTGTGTTCTTATACCCGCCAGGAGTACTGACACTTTATCTAGTCTTTGGGTTACTTTTAGAAAGTAACCCTTCAGAAATATTTTTTTGGGCTTCTATTATTTCTTTTATCCTTGCTTTTATTTTTTACTTTCGAGCAAAAAAAAGATTAAAGGACTTAGGATTTATAGGCGTTCTAAAAATGTAAAACGCATTTATCGAGACCTTCTACGGAGGGTCTCTTTTTTACTTCCCTACCCTAAACAGAGAAGAGAGCAAATAAATAAATTTATTTGCTCTCTAGAGATAATCTCGTAGGGTTCTGAGAATATTTTTTTATTAAAACTGGAATAGACTCCACTGTTTCTTCCCATCCACAATTAAGACAGACTC
>JAKALG010000015.1 GCA_021813235.1 bacterium | reverse complement strand
TGTCTTTGCTAGACATAAGATTATTTTATCATTTTCCCTTGATTTTTCCACTCTTTATTGTGTAACCACATATGATTAATTCCACAGTCGGTTGACTCCTTTTTACTACGTGATATTATTAAGTTAGTACCTTTTTAATTTAAGATATTCCAAAATTAATTGATCTAAAGTACTGGGCACCCATACCCCTTCAGAGGTATAAATGGTTAATTAGTTTAGGTCTAATCAAAACAACTGCGACACAATAAACCGAGCATTGTCTCAAAATACTATTGTTTCGGAAGAGGATTGGATCAAGGAAATATAAACCTAGATTGGCTTTATGTTTTTTTGATGCAGTCCTTTTTTTTTGTGACTAATTTTAAAAGCACCAAGCCATTCTCGGATTAGGTGCTTTTATTAGTTAAGTAACAAAAATATATGTCTAAAATAAAATTAGTTTGGAGTACAGAAGTTAGAAAAGTTAAAGATCTATTAAATTGGAAAGAAAATCCAAGAACTATAACAAAAGTTGCCTTGGATAAATTAAAAGAAAGAATTAAGGAGCGTGGTTTCCATAGTGTGATTGTAATTGATAAAGACAATACAATTCTTTCAGGGAATCAAAGGAAAACTGCCCTCACCCAACTAGAAGTTAAGGAAGTAAATGTTTTAGTTCCAAGTCGTCCACTTACAAGTGATGAAAGAATAAAAATTGCCCTAGAGAGTAATCATAACGATGGAGAATGGAATATGGAAGCTTTAAAAGCTTTTGATCTAGAAATATTAACTAATGTTGGGTTTGATCAGATGAAATTAATGGAATTCTGGCACAAAGATGATGAAGTTAAAAATGATAACTTTGATGTAGAAAAAGAACTCAAGAAAATAGTTGAACCAAAAATAAAACTCGGAGATATTATTTTTCTTGGAAATCATAAAATTCTTTGTGCTGATTCTACAAAACCAAATAATCTAAAAAGATTACTAGGTGATGAGAAAGTTTCTATGATATACAGCGATCCAGTCTATAACTTAGATATAGATTATGACAGTGGAATTGGTGGGAAAAAAGAATACGGTGGAAGCGTAAACGATTCTCGAACTTTTGAAGAATATAAAACTTTTATTCGAGAAAGTTTAGAATCAGCACTTGCCGTATCTCATTCTAGTACGCATATATTTTATTATTGCGATCAAGTGTATATAGGATTAATTCAAGAAATTTATCGTTCACTCGGAATTTCTAACAAACGAGTATGTTTATGGTTAAAAAATTCTCAGAATCCTGTACCAAAAATTTTCTGCAATAAGGCATATGAGCCTGCGGTATATGGTGTTAGAGGACGACCATATCTTACAGAATCAATTACAACTCTCAATGAGGTATTAAATAAAGAGTTTGGCACAGGTAATGAACTTGTCGCCCAGGTTGATGATTTTCTGGAAATTTGGACTGCTAAACGTTTATCTGCTAAGGATTATGAACACGCAACGTCTAAACCTATTACCTTACATGAAAAGGCTATAAAACGCTGTACAAAGCCTAATGAAATAATCTTAGATAGTTTTTTGGGTTCAGGTAGCACTCTTCTTGCAGGAGAACAATTAGGTCGAAAAGTATATGGCTTAGAGCTTGAGCCAAGGTTTTGTGACCTAATGATAAAACGTTACGAACTATTTTCAGGTAAAAAAGCTCGAATTGAACATGAAAAAAAATAAAATACAAAATCAATTATTCGAGGAGTTGATGAAAGTTCCAATTATTTCAGTTGCTTGTGAAAAAACAGGAGTGTCGAGAAATAGTGTCTATCGCTGGCATAAAGAAGATAAAAAATTTGCTCAAAAAATGGATACAGCGATGTCTGAAGGTGTTGCCTTTGTAAATGACATGAGCGAAAGCCAATTACTTACGATGATTAAGGAAAAAAATTGGTCAGCTATTTCTTTTTGGTTAAAGCACAGAAATAACAACTATAAAGATAAGATAGAAATTACCACTAAAGAAGACTCTGATAATGATCTTACTCCTAGACAGAAAAAAATTATACGAAATGCTCTAAAATTGGGGGCTACTAAAATTAAGAAATAATCAATACTATGATTAAGCCAAGGACAATATCTTTAAAATTAATCAAAACAATGATTAAGGATAAAAAAGTAAGAATAGCAATAACTACAAAAAGTCATTGGTATTTTTTCCACTTTTATTTTGCTCATTATGTTAAATACCCCATAGCTCCATTTCATGAGGAAATATTTAGTATTCTTGATAATGAGAAAATAAAACTGGCTGTCGTTGTTGCTTTTCGAGGTTCTGCGAAATCAACTCTAATAACAATGTCATATGTTTTATGGTCCATCCTTGGAGTGCAACAGAAAAAATTTATTGTTATCTGTGGTCAAACAGATCAGAAAGCACGGCAGTATCTTGTAAACATTAAAAATGAATTATTGAATAATGAATTACTTAAGAAAGATCTTGGTCCTTTTGAAGAAGAAAAGAATAGTTTAGGAAATGCTACTGCCTTAATTATAAAGAAACTCAATGTGAAAATTATGATTAGTTCAGTTGAACAAAGTATTCGTGGTATGAGACATGGAGAATATCGTCCGGATTTGATTATTCTTGATGACGTGGAAGATATTAATTCAGTTAAAACTAGAGAAGGAAGAAATAAAACATTTAATTGGTTGACCGGTGAAGTTATTCCTGCGGGTAGTGAAAATACTCGTTTAATTGCTATTGGAAATCTCTTGCATGAAGATTCATTATTAAAACGTCTTCAAAAGAAAATTGAAAGTGGAGAAATGAAACGATTAAATGGTATTTATCGTGAATATCCAATCATTGATGATCAAGGTAATCCTTTATGGTTAGGAAAATATCCGACGCAAGAACATATTGAAGTAGAAAAAGAAAAAACTCTAAATGATATTGCGTGGTCTCGTGAATATTTACTTAAGATTATTTCAACTGATGAGCAAGTGGTACAACCTGAATGGATTCAGTTTTACAAAGAGTTACCACATAGCGGGTTAAGAAATATCTCAATTGGAATTGATTTAGCTGTAAGTGAAAAAGAAACAGCTGATTGTACTGCAATGATTACTGGGTATGTTTATGGATATGGAAAAAATTTAAGAATTTATATTCAGCCAAATCCGATAAATGAACGTATTGCTTTTCCTGTACAGGTAGAATATATAAAATCTTTAATTGCTGTTCAAAAACAGAAACATTTTAGAGTAAAGTTGTATGTAGAAGATGTTGGGTATCAAAAAGCTCTTGTTCAAGTTCTTGAAGGTAGACAATATGATGTTGAAGGTGTTCCAACGGGCAGAAGTGATAAAACAACACGTCTAAGATTAACAACTCCTTTTATAAAAAATGGGAATATTCTTTTCCCTGAAAAAGGGTGTGAAGAACTTATTGAGCAAATAATTGGATTTGGGAAAGAATCGCACGATGACTTAGTTGATGCTTTTATTATTCTTGTTTTAAAAGTAATTGAAAATAGTCCAGTTGGTGCTAGGGGTATTATTTTTAATGGTTATAGACCAGATAGGCTTTAATTAAAAATTAAATTACAAATTTAATATTGTTTTGTTTAGATCAATAAAATTTATTGGTTCAAGATTAAACTTTTGAAGCTTAATAAGTGATACACTATTTCCATTTTTTGTTATCTCTTTTATTTTGTCTTTCGTTAATACCCAAAAGCACCATTGATTCATATCTAAAATATCAAGAGTGGCATGGTCTTTATGTTTAAAAAGAGAAAGTACATAAATATCTGATTTATAATCTATGGGTCGTTCACTTAGATGTGTACTTACCATACTTCTATCAAGCGATGCATAAAATAAATGTTTAGCTTTAAGCCCACTCCAGCTAATTTTAGAATAATCTTCTTGATCCCAATCTTGAATATATGAGCAACATTTGACTTCTATTTTCTTTCCATTAGGAGCAATTACATCTGAATCACCCCAAGGATTACGAACATCAATTTCATTATTTTTTCTTAAAGCATTTTCCACAATAAATTCTGCCAACGCTCCTCTTAAAACATTTGAATTTAGATTTGAAAATCCATAACGCCAAAACTCAAGGACAGAGAATTTTTTATCCCCAATATTTTTAAATATTTCATTTCCATTTAGTTTTGTAACTGGAATTCTCTTATACATAATCTTTTTTAAATGAGATTATTATTTGAGTAAATTAAATAACTTTGTTAATAAATCTAGTGTCTTCTGTATAGAATTACTGACACCATTAACTGTTTTTTCCAACAGTCCAATCTTATTTTCTAATGTTTCAATTCGTTGTGTTTGACTTACGTTATTTACAGATACTTGTGGAACGGTAGAAATTACTGGATTTTTAAAATTGAGAAGTTTTGATTCTAATTCAGCATTTTTTTTATTTAATTCATCTATCTGTTTCTGTAAATCTCTAACATCTTTTGTTAAATAATTATTTGGTTTTGGTTGTCTATCATTAATATAGTAAGTATTATCTAAAGCACTTTGAAGATTTCCTCCTAAACTTTCAGGGGTTCTTCCATAATCAATTGGATTGTCGGTCACTCGAGCAAGAGCTACTTGGCTATTAAATAAAACTATTAAAATTAGAGTAATTATTTTTTTCATGGTAATTATATTAATTAATAATCCCATGATGAGAAAAACAAAAAGCCCATCACGGGTAGAGACCTAAGTCTCTCGTATCCGTTTCCAGATACGGCAGGTAATGCGACCCCATGACGGGTTCTTTATGCATTACCTGACTTTATTCACCATGCCTTTGTTTCCAAAGGTTTAGGCTACTTACTTATTCATTTGTAATCTTATAGTATCGCAGAATAGAGTTTTTGTTAAGGAAAGTTACCAACAAGTTACCAACGATCAAGGCTTAGCAGATAGCTCTTTCTCTGACATCATTAATGTATGGAAACAATAACAACAGCTCAATTTGAGCGTCCAATTATTAGCCAAATACAAAAAATTAAATATGTTCTATACGCCAGAAAAAGTACCGAATCAGAAGAACGCCAAGTTCTTTCTATCGATTCACAAGTCAAAGAAATGCTACAACTTGCCGAACGTGAAAATTTAGAGGTAGTGGAAATTAGAAGAGAATCACATTCAGCCAAAGAATCTGGACAACGACCAGTGTATAAAGAAATACTGGAAGATATACGACGAGGTAGATTTAATGGAATTCTAACTTGGGCACCTGATAGACTTTCTCGTAATGCAGGTGACCTAGGATCAGTTGTTGATTTAATGGATCAGCAATTACTTTTAGAGATAAGAACATATGGGCAACATTTCAAAAATTCACCAAATGAAAAGTTTCTGTTAATGATTCTTTGTTCTCAAGCAAAATTAGAAAATGATAACAAAAGTGTAAATGTAAAACGAGGATTGAGGACTAGATGTGAAATGGGATTAAGACCAGGTGTAGCACCTACTGGTTACTTGAATGAAAAACGAACAGACAAGAAGTGTGAAGTATTAGTGGATCCTGAAAGAGCGTTAACTATTAAAAAGATGTTTGAAAAAGTTGCCTATGAACACTGGAGCGGTAGAAAGATATACAACTGGCTTAGGTTTGATTTAAACTTTAGGACAGCAGTAGGTAAGAAACATCTAAGTCTGGGAAATATTTTTAGAATCCTTGATAATCCTTTCTACTATGGAGTATTCGAGTATCCAAAGAAATCAGGTAATTGGTATACAGGAAAGCATGAACCATTAATTACTAAAGAATTGTTTGACCTAGTTCAAGAGCAAGTGAAAAGTAATGTATTGAGAGTTGAAAACAAAGAATTTGCTTTCACTAAAATGATGACTTGTGGACTTTGTGGATCAGGAATATCTGCTGATGAGAAATTTAAGAAATACAAAAATGGCACTGTCACAAGATATGTGTATTACGGTTGTACGAAAGCCAGAGGTGCTGACTGTAAATGTGGTTATACAGAAGAAAAAGATATTCTCAAACAGTTTGAAGAACTAGTCGAAAAGATAGACATTAATGAAATACAGGTTAAAGAAAAAATAAAAGCTGATGTTGAGAAATTCACAAAACTTCAAAAATTCCTTTTAGGAACTAAAGAAAAAGTTAATATACCAAACATTGATATTCGAGGTTATGCCAAGTATGTATTAAGGGAAGGGAGTGATATTGAGAAAAGAGAATTATTGGGGTGTTTAAAAAGCAGAATATTATTAAATAATAAGAAAATATCACTTAGTTCATAAAAATTAAAATACTTCTTTGCAGTCTATTTTTTATATGATAACATATCAATATAACTTGATGTGTTATTATGAATAATAAGAAACAAAAAACTACTTTCTTGGAACCGTTAAAAGCCCTGAGCGACAATACAAGGCTTGGCATTGTCCTGTTTCTCGCTTCAGGGGATAAATGTGTTTGTGAAATATTTGAAGAATTAAAACTTCCGCAAAATCTAGTGTCGCACCATTTGGGAATTTTACGGCAAAGCGGTTTGATCATAAACCGCAGAGAAGGCAAATGGATTTATTATTCGCTTAATAGAGAAAGAATAAAAGAATTAAAGGAATTATTGACAAAAATTATTGCAACAAAAGAAAAAACATTAAAATGCTAAACATTAATTTAAATAAACAATATGAATAAAAAAATTGTCATTTATGATCCGCCAATGTGTTGTTCAACTGGCGTATGCGGACCTAATCCAGACCAGACGCTCATTAGCTTACAAGACACATTAGCAGAAGTTAAAAAGTTGGGTATAGAGGTTGAACGTTATCTTATCACTCAAAGCCCCCAAAAATTCAAAGAAAACCCTGAGGTGATAAAACTGATCCAAGAACAGCAACTAAAAGTATTGCCAATTACAACTTACGAGGGCAAAATCGTTAAAACCAGCGCATATCCAACGCTCGAAGAATTTAAAAAATTTATCAATGCAAAATAAAAAATAACATGAATACAAAATTTTTTTTCTTTTCGGGCAAGGGCGGTGTAGGCAAAACAACAATGGCTGCTTCAAGCGCGGTATATTTTGCGGGCCTTGGAAAGAAAACTCTCATTGTTACGACCGACCCAGCTTCAAATTTAGCGGATGTTTTTGAGCAAGAAATTGGCCACAAAATTACGAAGATTAAAACAACTGAAAATCTCTTTGCAATGGAACTTGACCCAGATGTGGCTACAGCAGAATACAAAGAAAGAACCCTATCTCCGCTTCGTGGCTTAATTCCAGAAGAAAGTTTTGTGGTTTTAGAAGAACAATTGAATTCACCTTGCACCGCAGAAATGGCCGCCTTCGATCGTTTTACCGATTTCTTGCAAGAACCTGAATATAAAGTAGTGATTTTTGATACTGCCCCGACTGGGCACACCCTACGACTTCTGGAACTGCCAGTAGAATGGAGCGGTGTTATTGAAAAGGCCGCTAAAGAAGGTGGTGGAGAAACCTGTATTGGTCCAGCCGCTGCCCTAGCCGAGTCAAAGGCTAAATTTGACCAAGCCATCGCAGCCATGAGAGATACTTCCAGAACCACTTTCGTTTTTGTTCTGCGACCTGAAGTAACTCCGATTTATGAAGCAGAGCGTTCAATTGCTGAGCTTTTGAAGCTTAAAATAACTTCACAAGAACTCATTATCAATGGTATTTACCCTCAAGATGTTTGTAATAATCCGTTTATGTTGGCGCGTTTTGCCAAACAGCAGGAGTTTTTGGAAATCATAAAAAATAAATTTTCTATCCCTATTACTTTGATAGAGCTTGAACCAGGCGAGATTAAGGGCGAAAAATCGCTGATTAAAATGGGTAAAAAGCTTCATGAGCAAGCTCTTAAATTAAAAAATTATCAGCCAGTAAAAATAACTATAGATAAAAGTAAATTTGTATTGGATAGTATTCCCCAAGTTGACGAGAAAATAAAACAACTGCTCATTCCTCAAAATAATAAAAGACGAACAATCTTTTTTGCCGGCAAGGGAGGAGTAGGAAAAACTTCGGTAGCAGCCGCAACGGGTTTGTGGATTGCTGAACAGGGCTATAAAACACTGCTTTTAACAACCGATCCAGCTTCTCATTTGAGCCAGATTTTTGAGCAAGATGTGATTGATCAGCCAACTTTAATCAATGGCGAGAAAACTTTATGGGCTTGTCGGATTGATCCAGTTAAGGCGGTTGCCGAATACAAAGATAAAATTTTAGTTGAGGCCAGACAAAAATATGATAAACAAAGAGTAATTGCCATTGAAGAAGAATTGAATTCGCCCTGCACTGAAGAAATGGCAACATTTGAGAAATTTATTGATTTTGCTACGAGAAAAGATTTTGAGGTTGTCGTTTTTGATACTGCTCCAACTGGACACACATTAAGGCTTTTGGAATTGCCAGTTGATTGGAGTAAACAAATAGAAATTAAAACCTTTTCTTCAACTGGTGAAACGGAAATTGATAAAATTACCAAGTCACGTTTCAAAGAAGTCATAGATATGATACAGGACATTAATCAAACGACTTTCAGTTTTGTGATGTATCCTGAGTCCACTCCGATTGAAGAAGCGGCTCGTGCTATGGATGAACTTCTAACTATCGGTGTTCCTACCAGTCTTGTTGTAGCCAATTTTATATTACCCGAATCAATTATTACCAATGACTATTTAAAACAAAGGAAAGCAATGCAAGAAAAATATTTAGTGGAAATGGATAGGCGTTTTACCGCCCCAATTGTAGAATTGCCACTTTTGGTCGACGACTTAATAGGTAAAGATAAATTAAAAAATGCAGGTTATATGCTTTATGGTGAGAAATAATATTATAAATAATTTAAATCAAAAATATTATGAACAATTTGGATAAAGAAATTAAAAAGTTTTCTGGGGCCATTCAAAAAACAAAAGATTATCAAGATTATAAAAAGGCAACTGAAATATACAATAACGACAAAGAAGCGCAAAAACTACTAAAAGATTTTCAGGAAGCTCAACGAACCTCCGCTATTTTTCAACAAGGAGATTTTCCTGGGATGGCAGAGCAGAGGGCAAAAACCGAGGGATTGTTAAACGAAGTCAGAAAAAATAAAGTAATTAATGATTGGATAAACACTAAGAGAAAAGCCCAAGGTGTAATAAGTGAAATGGCAATTACCTTAAGCAATGATCTTGACCTTAATTTTGCTCCACCTCAAAGAGGCGGCTGTTGTGGATAATTATACAAACTGCTATAAAACAATTTTGTCATTTCTTATACTAAACCCTTTTCTTTTCATAATTTAAAGTATCGGAATGACCAATGGGTTTAGAGAAATATAATTTGAGCGTTTGATTAGTTAAATAAAAATTGAGATTTTATTGCATTAAAATCAGCCATTTCAGAATCTTGTATTGATTTTCCTCTAGGAAAGTCAGTGGTCTGCGGATTTATTGGGTTCCCGTCTTTTAACATCGCATATTGTAGATGAGGGCCGGTTGAAGTACCTGTCGATCCTACATAGCCGATAATATCCCCCTGCGCTACATCAGTGCCATTTTTAATACCATTAGCAATTTTTGATAAATGGGCATATTGAGTAAGATAGTTTCCATGCTTTATTTCTATGGTTATCCCTAACCCACCTTTTAAGCTGGCTGTGGTCACCTTCCCATCACTAGTAGTAATGACAGGTGTACCCTTAGGAGCAGCATAATCAATTGCTCGGTGAGGTTTGACTTGTTTGGTAATTGGATGTTTTCGGTTGTAAGTAAAGCCAGAACTTATTCGTGCATAACTTAAAGGAGACTTAAGAAACTGACGGACAAGGGGCTGCCCGTCTTCACTATAATATTTATCATTATAACGGAATGCAGTATAAATAATACCACTGTTTATAAATTTAGCCGCTAATATCTTTCCATCACTAACGTCTTTTCCGTTTAACATTCGTTTCTCATAGACCAGAGAAAAAGAATCGTTTTCTTGGATATCAGTAGTAAAATCTATATCACTTGAAAAAATATCAGCAAGCTTTAAAATAGTTTTATCTTCAAGTCCGACACTTTCGCCTGACACAAAAAGCGAGTCAGTGATTATTCCTTTAGCTGTTACTGTTTTCGCAACATAAGGAATGTCCTCCTTGGTAACCTTAAATCCGTCATTATCTTTTTTGACGTGAATAATTTCATCACTATTGAGCGGGTATTCCATAGCGGCAAAAACTTCATTAACAAATACCAGTTTTAATAGCTTACCAGTGTTTATTTTCGCAAAATCAAAAACTTCTTTTGAGTAGGTAAGTATTGAAGTAGCTTCTTCATACGGAACACCTTGTTCATTCAATGCTTTTACAAATGTATCGCCTGCCTTTACCTCATATTCCTTTATTTGCCCTTCCGGAAGATCACTAGAAGGTTTAACTACAAATCTCTTTATTGTTTCTGGTTCAGAACCTTTGATTTTTATACTTATAACAGGTATTACAAGCATTACAATTCCAACCAAAACAACCCATTTTATTTTCCACATAGGTTATATATTTTACCAAAAAATACCATGCTTTTCAACCTTAAGCCAGATCTTTATTTAAGAAGTTTTAAAGAGTTTCAAACCATTCAAAATAACAAGAATAGCCACCCCAGTATCAGCTGCTATAGCAATTCCCAAGTTTGAAATACCAAAGACTGCTAAAACCACAAATGCGACTTTTGCAATAAGTGCAGCAGTCACGTTTTGCTTGACTGTTCTTAAAGTTTTTTGACTTAAGCTGACTGTTTGTGGAATATTAAGAATGTTGTCGTTCATAAGAGCAATGTCAGCAGTTTCAATCGCCACATCTGATCCTTTTGTGCCCATAGCTATACCGACATTTGAAAGAGCAAGTGCGGGAGCATCATTCACTCCATCACCCACCATGGCGACCGAACTGCATCTATCTTTGAGTATCTGAATTCTTTTAACTTTCTCGTCAGGAAGAAGTGACCCAAAAGCTTCTGATATACCAAGTTTCCTTGCCACGTACGAAGCGACATGCTGATTATCGCCTGTAAGCATTACACTCTTTACTCCTAATTTATTAAGTTGCTCTATCGTTTCTTTTGCTTCATCTCTTATTTTGTCGGCGATAGCCAAGGCCCCCATTATCTGTTTTCCTTCACTTACTAAGACTACTGTTTTGCCTTCTTGTTCAAATTTTTCAGTTTTTTTAATAATTTCTTTAGTAGAAATACCGTGTGCGTCCATAAGTTTTAAATTACCTACACAGTGTTCTATATCATCACATACCATACATGTCGCCTTACCTCCTTTTCCAGCAATATTCTGATAGTTTTGCATGCCGTGTGGATTGATTCCTTTTTCTTTAGCAAAGGCAAGAATGCTTTTTGAGAGTGGATGCGAGGAAAACTGCTCAAGACCAGCCGCATCCTCTAGAATCTCCGCTTCAGTAAATCCGTTAAAAGCAACAACATCCGAAATGTACGGTTCTCCAAGTGATAATGTTCCTGTTTTATCAAACGCAATGACTTTAACTTTTTTCAGCTCCTCTAAATATTTTCCTCCCTTGATAAGGACACCCTTTCTTGAGGCTCCACCGATAGCCGAGGTTATAGCCACTGGAGTTGCGATAACTAAAGCGCACGGACAAGCAATCACAAGAAGAATAATTGCTCTCTCAAGCCAAATCGAAAAAGAATCTCCTGTTACAAGAGGGGCCAGCACTGCAATAAAAACCGCAATCACAACAACGGAAGGTGTATAGTATTTTGCAAAACGATCAATAAATTCCTGTGTTGGAGCTTTAGCCCTTTGTGCTTGTTCAACAAGCGCAATAATCTTTGAAAAGGTCGAGTTTTTACTTTCTTTAGTGACTTCAATTTCGAGGTACCCGTTTTCATTGAGTGTTCCAGCAAAGACAGTATCGCCTTCACGCTTATCTTTAGGAATGGATTCGCCTGTTATCGTCGCCTCATTGACAGCAGATAAACCCTTGACGATTTTCCCATCGAGCGGAATGAGCTCTCCCGGTCGCACAGACACTATCTGTCCAACCTGTACCTCACTTACGGCTATATTCTTACCATCAAGAAATGTTGCTGTTTGTGGAGATTTATGAAGAAGTGTTTGTAACGCGCGACGAGATCGATCGACCCCGTATTCTTCAAATGCTTCTGCTAGAGAGAAAAAGAAAATGACTGCGGCTGCTTCAGACAATTCCCCAAGATACATTGCACCGACTGATGCAATTACCACCAAAAAGTCAATATTGAAGAATTTTTGCTTTGAAAGTCCTCTCCACGCACCCTTTATAACATAAATACCCCCAGTGAGAATGGCAAGATAATAAATGCCGCTAACTAGTGCGGGCGAAACAAGTAAAAAGCTTAAGATGAAACCAAGAACCACAGAAACACCAGCTATCCCTGTGAGTAGTTTTTTCCAGTTTATTTTTACCGTAGTCACCGAAGATTTTACTTCTGGTTCACAGTAATCGCATGTGTT
>JAKALG010000144.1 GCA_021813235.1 bacterium | reverse complement strand
TTCATATTCAGGATTAGCCCTATGGATGTTACAGCCTATTTTCCCCGTGAATAGCGTCTTGGGGTCGAAGTCATATTCACCATCTTTATTGTTGTCTCGGTAAAACTTCATATCACCCACCTGCACAAACGCCTCGTATTTGCCACGATGCAATCCGATTGCATGGCTATCGTGATAATTGCCCTCTACGAGTATGCCCGTGCCATCTATGTTCATCGGATGCAGTAAGTAATACAATCCAGCCACCGTAGTTCCTTTGAACTTGAGTAAGTCCATCTGTCCTAAATTGGGATTTTTCCAAAAGCAGGCTATTACATCATTGAATGTTCCAGCTACCAGTTCTTTTGAGCGGATGCCTACCAAGTTAAGCCTTGACGGTTGCTCATAGCGGAGATAACCCTTAGACCGATAGATTTCCATTAGGGCATCTAAGGTTATAATTGAATCGGTCATTGTTTTATATTCTCCGATTCATAACGAAACCTGAATTTTTCAGCTTGAATATCTTGTTGGGTTGCATTAAACCAGAAAAAACAGTCTTGTTCTTCTGGAAATTCGGTTTCGCATTCATAGCATAGTTTGTTATAATTCCCCACTGGTTTGCTACAATTTATACATTTGTAATCGCCGATATTTTTGTCCATATTATTTTCCCGTTTTTACACGCTTAACAATTTTTAAAATCCTCCAATTGCCCGTGCGTATATGAATACACACCTCTGGGTTGACATAGAATAGGCGAGATTCATCAATTTCTGCAAACTTCAATAAAAATCTTCCCCAATATATCAATTCGGGACAGGAATTTTCATGACACTTTTTACCATATTCCGAGGCACACCTTCTTCTACAATAAGCACAGGCGAACCTCTTAATTGGAGATTTAATTTTTTTCATTTCTTCTCTCCTTGTGATTGTTTATGCCTATATAGCGCATACTTAGCACTATCCGGCGATAAAAAGAACTCCTCGCCTAATTGCTCGTAAAGCCTGAATCCCCGCTTGCATAGCTTACGCAGTTCTTCTGCTCGCTTGGCTATACGGCTGTCTTGGTCTTTGGTGGATTGTCTGGTCATTTTGTTTTCCTCAATTCATAACCAGACTTTCGAGTATTTTCTAATCCGATTAACAAATAGGTTAGGAGTTGTTTCTTGGTTTTGAATTGGACATGTCCATATTCCAAGAATATTTTCAAACTGTGCAAGTCTGTCCAAAGATGTGAATTAGGAACGACCTGTATAAAGTTTGTTCTCATTTCGTTTTCCTTCTCAAGAACCCCGCAAAGCCTTCGAGGGTTGGTTTGGTTGGGTGAATCCATTCCTGCCGCCAATGACCTTCCGCCATACACTTATTACTCCAAGAATACCAACATGTTTTATCGGGATGATGAATAAACCCATAACTCGAATCCGCCCAGCACTCTTTGGCATATTCATCCCAGAGAATTACAAATATCATGGCAAAATCTTCGAGACGGGCATTGTAGAGGTCTTCAAATGTGGGCGGGTTTATTACCTTGTCAGTTGTATCGAAATAAAACGGAGTAAATTTAACGGTATCCGTTGCTGTTCCAAATCTTTCGGCAAGCCCAATTTTTTTAATCACCCCAAACTCAATAGTATCTGTTGCCGCCCTAATTCCCTCGCCAACCCCAAATGATTCTTGCCCCACGCAGACCGAGACTGTAAGCAATAAGACCATGGCGATTGATTTCATTTCCTTCTCCTTTTTAAATGTTCCATAGCATCTCGGTATGTCCAAATATTTTGTTCTCGACAAATATAAACCGTCAAAAGAAGCGCAATAAAAACCGCCCTCATTTCTTTCTCCGTAGAAAATCCGATGTTGAACCCTTGACGGGAATATCGGTGGCATGGCTAATTGTTACCGAATCACCGCTTGTAACGGTGGGTGGAACATGTTTGACTGTTAGGGTGGTTTGGTGTTCTCTCAGCAAATCCCTAATCTCCCAAAGAGTGTTCGCCGCCATAAATAATAGCAGAATGATTATCCCGCCAAGCACGGTTTCGAGTATTATGTAATTTTCAATGGATGCTTCTATCATGGTCATTCCTCAAAGATTAGTTTGCCTTTGCCGATATATTGATTTGTGCAGAATGTGCCCAATGAGTTTAATGAGGTCGCCACATGCACCTCACCATCTTTAAATATATTTACTTCAACTTCTCTTTTCTCTTTCTTCTTCTGCGCGGGCGGCTTCTCACACCAACGGCTAATTGGGACAAAACTCATATCCTCCTTACTATACCATCTTTTGTTCTTTGAATCAAATTGTCCCGCCGTCCAATCAATAATCCCCGATGGATAAGAAATTTCAATAAAATATCCCCCATCTTTTAATGGCGCTTCACTCGCATCGTGGATTACTGTTGTCCATTGTTCACTCATTTGGATTGCTCCTTGCGTAATCTGGATGTTTAGTCTTATAGTGTTTTTGCACATTTTGGAATGTTCGCTTACAACATTGGCACATGCCCGCTTGAGAACGATTTTTTAATTTCGTAACAACACCCCTTGTTGAGCGCAATGCAAGTTTGTGCATATTGGCGTTTTCTTGCCAATACTGTTTTGAGTCGCGTTCTGCTTTTAATTCACGCAGAAGTTTTTCTTTTTCTGCCCGCTCACGCTTTAATTGTTCATCTTTATTCTCGCCCGTATAATACTGTTTATGTCCACGTGGGCAATAAAACCAATCATGAGATTCAAGTAGCGAATTTTTTATGCCACTCGTTATACCAAAAACCGCCCCGCATACACAGCACGTTTCCGCGACGAGAACTTCCTGAATAGTTAAATTATTTATCATTTGGATTGCTC
>JAKALG010000143.1 GCA_021813235.1 bacterium | reverse complement strand
GTGCTGACTTAGTACATCAAGTTGTCGAAGGAATGCGTTCCAATAAACGTGCCGGTACTGCTGACACGAAAGACAGAGGAGAAGTTCGTGGAGGAGGCAAGAAGCCTTGGAAACAAAAAGGTACAGGGCGTGCTCGTCATGGATCTTCTCGTTCACCTATTTGGGTTGGAGGAGGTGTCACTCATGGGCCACTTGCAGAAAAGAATTATAAGAGAAAAGTTTCTAAGAAAATGCGTGCACAAGCTCTCTTTTCTGTTCTTTCTAAAAAAATGAAAGATGAAGAAATACTTTTTGTTGATACACTTTCTCAGGCTGAAACAAAGACTAAAAAAGCACTAGAAGTGATGAAAAATCTTTCTAAAGCTACAGGCTGGAAACCGCTTGCCAATTCCAAGAAGCCAAGAATCTTGGTTGCTTTGAGTGATAGAAATGAAAAGACAGAAAAAAGTTTCAGAAATTTACCACAGCTTGAAATAGTTTTCGTTAAAAATTTGAATCCATTAGATGTTTTGAAATATCAGTATCTTTTAATAGAAAATCCTGAAGAAAGCGTGAAGTTTTTAGAATCAAGAGGAAATTAATTTAAATATATGTCAGAAACAACAAAGAAAAGTCCAATAAAAAATCCTAGAGTGACTGAAAAAGCCAGCAACGTTTTTGAGCAGAACGTTTATACTTTTAACGTTGATGTTTCTGCGAATAAAAAAGAAATCAAGAAAGCTATTTTTGCACTTTATAAAGTTACCCCAGTAAAAATAAATATTCTTCCTGTACCTTATAAGAACGTTATGTCTAAAGGTAAAAAGGGAGTACGAGGGGGAGGCAAAAAGGCAATCGTTTATTTAAAAAAGGGAGATAAAATAGAAATCATATAACTACGAGCTTAACGCCACATAAATTTATGAAATCATACAAACCTACAAGTAAATCAAGGAGACAGATGACGAATATTAATTATCGTGACTTTTTGACCGAGAGTAAACCGACTAAGTCTTTAACTTATGGTTTCAAACGTTCCGTCGGGAGAAATAGTGCTGGACGTATCACTATGAGACATAAAGGTGGTGGACACAAGCGTCTTTTCCGCGATGTCGATTTTATCTATGACAAAAAAGATATTCCTGCAAAAATAAAATCTATAGAATACGATCCAAATCGTAGTGCCTTCATCGGCCTTGCTGTCTATAAAGATGGAGAAAAGAGATATGTTGTTATCCCAAAATCAGTTAAACCGGGAATGACATTTGTCGTATCTGAAAAAGCAGAACTTACAGCAGGTAATAGATTGCCTTTGCGAAATATTCCAGTTGGAACATTTGTTTATAATATTGAAATCAAACCAAGAGGTGGTGCCAAGATTGGACGTTCTGCAGGAATCTTCGCACAAGTCGTTGCAAATGCAGACGGTTATACAAATTTGAAGATGCCTTCTTCAGAAGTTCGCAAAATTGATGAGAATTGTTGGGCATCTATTGGAACTGTTTCCAACGAAGAACATCATTTAGAAAATTATGGTAAAGCGGGACGTTCTCGCTGGAAGGGAATCAGGCCAACTGTCCGAGGTACAGCCATGAACCCTGTAGACCATCCATACGGAGGAGGTGAAGGTAGACAAGGCCGTGGAACTAAACGTCCGAAGACTATGTGGGGTAAAGTTACTGGAGGACGCAAGACCCGCACACCTAAAAAATATTCAAATCTATTTATCGTTTCTCGTAGGAAGACCGGTAAATCAAGAAAATCTCAATAAAAATAAAAAACTCCTTTGATAGGAGTTTTTTATTTTTATTAGTTTATTTTTGTAACAATATTACACAACATATTCAAAATTCTGCAACTAGATTTTGAATGACCTAGTAAATTTAATGGTCATTTTAAAATTTGACTTTATTTTGTAATTTGCTACTATGAGTGGAAGCTCGTTAGGAGCTTTTTGTTATGACAAGATCAATCAAAAAAGGCTTAAATATTGATGAAAAACTATTAGGGAAGATAGCTGGCAAAAACCCGCTACAAACCCCAATGATTAAGACATGGAAACGTGCCTGTCAGATTTCACCAGAAATGGTGGGCTTCACTTTCGGCGTACATAATGGCAAGACCCACGTTGAAGTTTTGGTGACAGAAGATATGGTAGGCCATAGACTCGGTGAATTTTCTCCGACCAAGAAATTTATGAAACACGGAGGTAAAATGCAGAAAGAACTTGAACAGAAAAAGAAAGAAGCAGAAATTACTCAAGCTAAATCAGCAACAGCAGCTGCAGCTGATGTAAAGAAAAAATAATATGAAAGCATTTTTAAAAAATTACAGACAAGCTCCAAGAAAGGTTCGTTTAGTGGCAGGACTCGTAAAAGGGAAGAGCGTAGAGGAGGCGATACCAATGCTAGACTTTTTAGCAAAGCGTGCAGGTTTTCCAATCAAGAAACTTTTACTTTCCGCTGTTGCCAACGCCGCTCAAGTAGGAGTAGCCAAAGAAAATTTATATATTAAAGAATTGAGGGTAGACAAAGGAATCGTTATGAAAAGAATGATGCCAGCTGCTATGGGGACAGGACACAGGATAAACAAACGTACAAGCCATATCACTTTGGTTTTAGCAGAAAAAACACAACCAATTAAAAAAGTAAAAAAAGAAGCAAAGAAAGAAGTAAAAAAAGCTGTTGAAGTAGAAAAAAAGGAAGTAAAAAAGGTTGTTAAAACAAAAACAGTAAAAACAAAGAAAGCAACTACAAGCTTAACGCCACATAAATAATTATGTCAAAAATAGTACACCCATATGCACATAGGTTGATAATATTAAGAGATTGGAAATCTCACTGGTTTGCCGATCCTAAA
>JAKALG010000142.1 GCA_021813235.1 bacterium | reverse complement strand
TTTTACAAAAGAAGAAAAGATAAGAGTAAGTAAGTAATATGTATATCAAAAATCTCTTAATTAAGTCTCTGAATGATTTAAAGAAAGAAATCAATAAGCGTGATTATTTATACAAACACGGTGTAGACTTAACGAATTACGAGAATGGCTATCGTGAGGTTGCCCTAAATTTAGTTGCACAAATGTTTAAGCATTATACCGGTTCTATCGGTGATGTGAGGGGTGATATAGAATGGTGGCTATACGAGAAAGTTGATAAGGTTTATTTTATAAACAAGAAAAAAGTTTCTGTAAAAACCGCTAAACAGTTTATAGAAGTATCACGAAAACTGAGTGGTGGTAAGTATTAAGCAGGGAAAATAAACTAATCACCGAGACTGAATCAAAACTGAGGCAAGTCAGTTGACTCTGCCTACAAGTTGATTCTTATGAATTTTCATTTGCAAATATGGTTATAAGTTGAAATATACCCCCAAGAATTTAATAAAGAAATTCAAAATTAAGGCAAACCCACGAACCCATTCTCGCCATTCATCATTCTTTTCTGCCGTTTATCATATTTTTTAACCGTTTATCATATAATCTTTGACATCAGCAAATATTAAATTATATTTGCATTTGTAATTATTGATTAACATTTAATTAACAAAAAGTAACAAATGAAAAAAGAAATGATAACAATAAATAATCTTATGAGCGGAGAGTCTTGTGTGGTCAGATTAAGAGCTGAAACTAAAAAAGAGATTGATAGGCTCTCCGATGAATCTAAATTACCAACAGCCAGAACGATAGCCGAATTAGTTTACCTGGGGCGAAAAAGATTTTTGCAAAAATATGTTTTAGAATAATGAGTCGCCGTTTTCAGTTAAAAAGTAGTTTTGGACTTTTCTACTAATTTGTTGAGGGCGGTGACAATAATTTAAGGTGATATAATGGAACACAATTCTCCAATATATTTTTTAGGCGGGACTTTACCAGACAGATGTCGTTACGCACAGATATTATATAACATAATCTATCACCCTGTATCAATTATCTTAATTACTAACTCACCTGTTTATAAAAACAGATTAGAGGTGGTCGGATGATATTACTTGCTATCATATTATTTCTTTTACTGAGTTTGACTCTCTATCTATTGATTAAGATGATTAAACTCCAACAAGAACACAGAGAAATTAAAAAGCTTTTTAATGAAGACGCAATCGTTCCGAAAAATTGGAAAGAGATTAGAAACGACTTAGAAAAAAATAAAGACGGATACTTTGTTTATACATCAACAACAAAACCGCTTAAAAATAAAAGGAGTAAAAAATGAAAGAAAAAGAGATGTCTCTGCGGGACTATTTTGCGGGCAAAGCGTTAGAGGGAATTCTGGCAAATCCAGAGATAGAAAAGTGGGAACAAATCCACGAAAAAGAGGACGGCATTTATTTGCAAGCGCTCGCAAAAACGGTTTATAAAATTGCAGATGCAATGATAGAGCAGAGGGAAAAATGAAATACATCTACTTTGCTATCGGCTTGAGTGCATTAATTATCGGAGGATATTTATTTCTCCGTAAGCAAAACAACAAACAAAACAACGATGAAATAAACTGGGAGGAAGTATGTTAATATATGTACTAATTAGCATTGTCTCACTTATTTTCGGTTGGTTCGCTGGATGTCTGATGTCCGCTCCAGACGGCTTTGAGGATACCGATAGTTTCCACTATGGAAGCGAATATCAACAGAACCGGATTAAAGGGCTGGAAGACGCCCTTTGGCAGAAAGAAAGAGACCTGAACGTAGCCGAAACACAAATACACAAACTTGAAAGGGTTGTAAACTTAAAGAACATAGTAATCAACAAATATGTCGAGGAAAGAGCAAACCTGCTTGATACAATTAAAGTGCTGGAAAACAAGGAGGCAATATGAATGCAGCCGAAGAAATTTTGAACGCCATTGTAGACACAATGGAAATAAATTATGGAATTAAAATAACTTTAAACAGAGAGGAAAAAATGGAAACACGTGAAGAAATTGCCGAACAAAAAAAATTTAATGAAGTAATGGATTGGTTTAGAAATCAATCTATGAAAGATAAAATTGATATTCTTATTGAATCGGGTGTCCTTGATGATGCTTATATAAAAGTCATTGCCGAAGAAAGATGGTACAAAATTAGGGATTATCTGGAGGCTTAAATGGATATAAGCGAAGCCATTAGAATTGACTTTGAAGAAATTCTCAAAGAGACAGACAAAGCGTTGCAAGTAAAATTCTCAAGTGAAAACGTATGCTGGCTGCCGAAAAGCCAGTGTAGGATAATTAACAAAACAATTTTTTTACCAGAATGGCTGGCGAAAGAAAAAGGAGTCATAAATGAAACTTTATGAATACTCAAATGAAATTAAAAAACTGATTGATGAATCAGTTAATCCAGACACAGGGGAAATATCAGAAACTATTTCACAACAGCTTGATAAACTCTACACTGACAAGCTACAAAAAATTGGCGACATTGTTTTGTTTATCAAAAACGAAGATGCCTTTATTGATGCGATAGACAACGAGATAAAAAAACTTCAAGAAAAAAAGAAAGTGGTTAAAAATAAAACGGCTTATCTGATAGAATACATCAGACGAAATATTACAGAGGGGGAAAAGATAGAGCAACCAAACTATACTATAAGCTGGCGAAAATCTTCATCAATCGAATTAGAGGATATAATTGATTTAGAAGAAATGCACGAAAGAAACCCTGAATTAGTGAAAAAGAAAATCAGCTTTGAGGTTGATAAAATTAGGGCAAAAGAGGTTTATAAAAAAACAGGAGTTTTACCAGAAGGATTAAAGATTATCGAAAAAAATAAT
>JAKALG010000141.1 GCA_021813235.1 bacterium | reverse complement strand
TCTTCGGTAAACCTAAACCATCTCCCCAACTTACTGACCAACTTAAATTATTATTATTCGGATCTTTAGCCTTGAAATTAAAAACTGCATTGGCTTTTGTTGAGACACTACAAGTTGATTGACTTGTAATTAATTTATAACCAGAAAGCGATGAACAAGCTGGAACATATGTCGACTCATCACTTGCGTTATTATTACAAGGTTCTCCTGTTGTTACACTAAAATTAGAAGACACAGTACAACCCACGGGTCTTAGAGCATAAACAAAATTTACGTTTAGAATAAATAAACCTAAAACGAAATTGAAAACAAAAAACATTAATGTATATTTCTTCATTTTTCAATTATACCCTCTTAATGAGGATACATCAATACTTTAGATGAACTAATTATTTTGTGAACCAGAAAAGGTGGAATTGTTATCAGGGGTGGAAGTATTATTTGAATTACCAGATAAATCTCCACATTCTTTTGGATAAAGTTTTTTGACTAGATAATTAAGATTCTCATTTTCATTCTCTGATTCAAATCTTTTTACTGCTTTATTAGTAAGCTTCCCATAAAACCCAGTGATAAAGCCTTCTGGATAATACCCCCCATTTTTCAAAACTGTTTGTAGTAAAGAGACAGAATCATTTTTTGATCCGACGCTTAAGTCCGGAGGAAGATTACAGGAAACTTTGTGATTTCCTTCATTATCTTCAATTTCTACTTCTCCTTCGCTGTCTTGCTCTGCAGATGATAAGTCTTCTTGCTCGCTTTCATTATCTTGTTCTACTGTCGAGGTTTGATTACTAGAAGAACCGTCGGCCTTCACTTCACTACAAGGTTTACCTGTCAAAACACTAAATAAGTCACCCGGTGCACACTCAACAATCAAAGGAGTTGTGTCACAAGATTGACCTGTAGTGGCACTATACAAATAGCCAGGCATACAACCTGGAACAGTTGCTTCTGCGGTGACAAAATTTATATTGAAACTAAATAAACTAAAAACAAAAAACAAAAAAGATACAAATATATATTTTTTCATATTTTTTCTGACTTTTTTGGTCAAAATTCTGACTTTTACGTCAGAGTTAATAATAAATTAATAAACTAATATTAGTATACTTCCGTCAATATATATATGTCAAGAACCATCTTTTACTTACCTAAAATAATAGCTGCTATATCTGGGAAATGCTCGGTATAGTCTCCAAAAATTTGTTCACCAAAAGCATCAACTTCAAATTTTTCCCAAGTTATTTTTTCTTTAAAACCAGCTCCAGAATATGAACCAAAGCTCATTGGTGAAGAATGTATTTCAATAAATCCCGCCCAAGAACGCACTACTTTCTCTTGAATCTCTTCGGTTTCTTGCCAAAGAAAATCTTTTTTAATATGGGGAACGACGCAAATAGGAAAATCTGCAGCGATGCCTCCTCCTAATTGCAAGAAGGCCAATCCTTTCTCTTTTGTGTTATCCATATACCATTCTGCTAGTCTATGCATGTAACGAAATGAATGATGCACTACATCTGGACTGATAGGTTTTTCTAATTTATATTTGGATAAAATCGGATGGTCTCCATTATAGGAAGCATGAGTGAAAATATTTCCCATAGTTGAATCTTCTGCCCCTGGAACAAAAACTGGAATTTTATGTAAGTACGCTTGATAGAGCCAAGATTCTTCTGGGTCAGCGGTCGGATCAAAAGTTATAAGTTTCCTTTCAAAAAGTTGAAAAAAATATTCATGCCATAAGAGAGGTTTGTTATTCTCTTCCGCTTCACGCCATAATTTTTCTAATTCTGGCAAAACCACTCTGACTGATTCGTCTTCTGGTAAAAATGTATCTGTAATTCTACGAAGCCCCGCCCGAGCTAATTCTTTTTCTTCCGCTCTAGTCAATTCAACATAGTCCGGAATATAAGCATAATGACTGTTGGCAACAAGTCTATATAAACTTTCTTCCATATTAGCTCCGGTGACAGAAATAGCTGCTATCTTCCCCGCTTTTATAAGTTCAGAAATCATGATGCCTTGCTGAAAAGAAGAACCTGCTCCAGACATAGTTAAAAATATTTTTCCACCGTTATCTGTGTGCTTCTTCAACCAAAGTCCTGCGTTCACTGTCTTACCTCCATTACAATGTCTTTTGGTATCAACAAGCCAATTGGTAATAGGTGTTTTAGGGTCGGGTTTATAATCTCTTTCTCCCATAAAAATTTTTGCTTGTAATTCTTTACTTAATGTAGATATTTTTTGTTGTGACATAAATAAATAATATCACAGAAAAAATGGTTAGCAAGACGAAAATAAATATAGTAGAATAATATTTATGAGTGTAAAAATAATATATTTCGTGCGACATGGAGAGACGGAAAATAATGCTAAAAACATAAGGCAAGGACCAGAAGGCCCTTTGACGGAAAAAGGCAGAGCTCAAGCTTTGGCTACAGCAAAAAGGTTTCCGAAAGAAAAAGGACGTCCTCAAATTATTGTTGCGAGTCCATATGAGCGCACGAAAGAAACTGCCGAAATCATTGCACGAGAGCTTGGTATGAATGTAAAATATTCAGACCTTCTAATAGAGAGAAGAAATCCTTCCGAAATAATAGGACGGAGCGGAGGAGAAAGAGATGTTAGAAAAATTATAGACCGTATTGATAAAACTTATCACCCTGATGATTTCCGATACGGAGATGAAGAAAATTTTATTGACTTAAAAGAAAGAGCAAAAAAACTATTGTCGCATATAAAATGGATGAGACAAAAAAGAATCATTATGGTAACTCATAGTATCTTTTTGAGAATGATCGTTTCTTATATGCTCTACGGAGAAAAATTAACAGCATTCCAGTACAACAATTTGAGTT
>JAKALG010000140.1 GCA_021813235.1 bacterium | reverse complement strand
TAAGTAATTTAATATCGATTATTGTTTTGCTTATTCCAATCACATTTGTTCTTGTTAACCGTATTCAAATAGAAGAACGGGCTTTAAATGACACATTTGGAAATGATTATTTAGAGTATTGTAAAGAAACCTGGAAATTAATTCCTTGGGTATATTAATTCATAATCGCTAACGGATATTACTATGACAAAAAGAATATTAAGATCAATTTCGATCGTTATAAGTTTCCTCTTATGTTTTTATATTATGGAATACCACCTGGCTATTCTGAATTTAACAAAGGATACTGTTTTTGAAATTATACTTGTCTATCTTTTTATAGCTATTATCATAACCGTTTCAATATACTTTTTACATAAACTTAACATAAATGGTATAATAACTGAGTTAGGCTTAAACAAAGGATTTTCAAAAGGACTTCTGTTTGGTTTTGTTGCTACCTTGCCTATGACAGTGAGTTCTGCAATACTATTCAAATTTTCAAACAATATATTCTCATTTTATACTTTGTTTGTCGTCTTCATTGGGCCAGTTATGGAAGAAATATTATTTCGGGGTTATTTATTCGGACAGTTGTTCAGAAGAGAACGATGGGGATTTATTCCAGCTTCAATCATAGCTTCAATATTTTTTGGAATCGGGCATTTATATCAAAGCCATAATTTATTAAGTGCTGCAGGAACATTTTTAGTAACATTTATGGGCAGTGCCTGGTTTGCCTGGTTGTATATAGAACATAATACTAACTTATGGGTCGCTATTTGGTTACACGTATTAATGAATTTGTCTTGGACTATTTTTCAGACAAATGTTCCTGGAGCAATCGGAAATAATATTACTAATTTATTTAGACTAATTACCATTATAATAACAGTCATATACACTATTAGATACTCAAAAAAGTATGGGTTCAAAGTGAACAAAAGAAATCTTTTAATAAATTATAGTAGCTAAAAAATGCCTAACAGCAAATCAAGCGGACGTCCCCGCAGAGCGCATAGGCGTCAACCTAAGAATCTGTTACATTACAATATTGAGGATAATATTATAATAGAATAGCGTAAATACTGAGGAATTTGTTAATCCTCTACGAGGATTTGCCAATGTAAAATAAACCTTTCCTACAATAATTTGACCTCTACGAGGTCTAAAAACATCGTAGATGTTTGATTATTGTAGAAACAAATTAATCCAACAAATAAACTATCCTCGTAGAGGATAAATAAATACATTTAGTACGTTAAATACAAGTGATTACAAAGGTTAGGGAGTTTAGAAGAAATATTAAGTTGACGCCTATGCGCTTTGC
This sequence comes from bacterium, assembly GCA_021813235.1. Next base: position 1,564 of record JAKALG010000140.1, on the reverse strand, counting down.
GGGATTTCCTTTGCAAGTTACGTATCACCGTCAACTCCTTCCCCATGTGAACGGCTCTCCCGCCTGCCTGTCCGGTAGGCAGGTTCTCTGCGAACGTTGCGTATTCTTTGCGTTAAATTTTTATAAAAGATAGTTTTTAGAAGTGCCCTTAAATAATTTTTTAATTAGAACAAACTTTCATTTATAAACTACACTGAACAAAAAAGCAGAAACGGAAATGCAAACTTTTAAAATGCACAAAGGCCGAATGCGAAAAGGCTTTCGGCTTGAGGCACTTGTTGTTAGGCTGATTTTATATACTTTTATTTTTGTTGTTGCTTTTTCTCTGGCTTTCTTTCTTGATTTGGTTGAAAAAGTTTTCCCTTTTTCTTTTTTGAAACTAAAGCTATAATTAACAAAACCATTTATCTTTTATTTGCTCTATTTGTCTTTCTTTATTAATTCATCACCAATCCATTTGTGATTCCGTTATTCCATTTCCTTTTAAGCTTTGACTTTTAGATTTTGTTTTTACAAACCTAAATTTAATATAACCAATCCACAAGACGATTTTCTCTAATTCTCTGCTCTTCATGATTTTGTCTTTTGATAGTTTAATTATAGATGTAACCAATCCATTCTGTTGAAAATTCTTTTGTGATTTTCTTATTTCTCAATTTATATTTACAATCTCTTACAGCCTAACGTTTGAGTTGAGGAGCGTTTTTGTAACGACCGTAGGGCGCGGAAAAAACGCCCCTCTCCAACGATTTGTTAGGCATAAAGACCCCATAGTGTTACTTGTGGTAGGCGTCCTTCTGCAGAACCTGCAAACCAAACCAACCCCAATAAACGCGATGCCTTTGAATCAGTCCTTCTTCGTTGAGTTCCATTACCTCCACAAAGTCCATTTGCTCGCCTTCGGGACCGGAGCGTGGGTATTCGAACATCAGTTTCTTGCCATCAGTGAGATAGCCAGTACGGAAATACTGCCGCACCTTTGGTTTGCGCTCAGCGACTTTTTCAAACAGCGGTCGCAGCTGTTCGTGGCCACGCAAGACACCATTTTCAGTGCCCATCAAATGAGGTATTACGGGACTCTCCAGTGTCGCATCGGGCGCATAGAGGGCGAGAAGTGCTTGCGCGTCATTGTTTGACAACGCCTTGTCCCACTCGTGATATATCCTCTCAACAGGGCTGGATAGTTTGTGCTTCTGATTCATACTTGCCTCCTGAAATTTTGAATGCCTAACTTATACTTATGCTGAACGTGTTATTTATTTAAGGAACATAGATATGCGCTCAGCTGCATATATGTATTCCATTTCTTAGCAAAATTCTCCAAATTCATGATATTTAAAAATAGGGTCTGCTTACTATCGTTCCATCAGTTTTTCAGTCTAACGGACTCTTTACTCCAGGACCCTTATTCAAAACGTGAGTGTAAAACATCGTAGTCTTTACAGAACTATGACCTAATAACTCTTGTATCGTTCTTATGTCATAACCATTTTCTAGAAGATGCGTTGCAAAAGAGTGTCTGAAAGTATGAGGGCTGCCGGCTTTAATAACACCTGCTTTATTA
>JAKALG010000139.1 GCA_021813235.1 bacterium | reverse complement strand
CTTTTCGCAATGAAAGAACTCTTTACAAGAGAACTTGTAGTAAGAGTGGTAAACCAATTATTTCTATTTATCCAGAAAATACTCCTTTCCCTGTTTATGACCAACATTTTTGGTGGGGAGATGATTGGGATGCTCTCGATTATGGACAAGATTATGACCCAAATAAAACTTTCTCCGAACAATTTCTTGAACTTAGAAATAAAATCCCTAGAATTTCCTTATTAAACATAAGAGGAGTAAATAGTGACTATGTAAATAATTCAGAGGATAATAAAAATTGCTATCTCCTATTTGCTGCACAGAAAAATGAAGACTGTATGTACGGCAGACTCGTATATAGAAGCCGTTTTGTGATTGATTCTGACTTCGTTCAAGACTCAGAACTTTGCTACGACTGTATAGATTGTAGAAGTTGTTACAATTGCACCCTCTGCGACAACTGTGAGACAAGTACTGATTTGATTTCTTGTTTTAATTTAAAAGATTGTCAGAACTGTATTTTCTGTACAAATTTAAGACATAAAAATTATCACATTTTTAATAAACCTGTTTCAAAAGAAGAGTTCGAACAAAAAAAGAAAGAAATTTTCTCCTCACATTCTAATTTGGAAAAAGCAAAAAAGGAATTTAAGAAATTTAAAGAAAAGGCTATTGTAAAATTTGCTTATCAGATCAAATGCCATAATGCGACAGGAGATTATATGTACAATTGTCATGATGTTTTACATGGTTTTGATACTGAAAATTCTAAAAACTGCAGATATGTGGCAGACGCAGAAACTACAATTGATTGCTGGGATATGAATAACACCTATTATAAACCAGAGCTCAATCTAGATGTGATGGGTGCACTCCAGACATATAATGTTAAACATTCTGTATATGCATTGACTTCAAGCAATATTGAATATTGTGATAGTGTCCACAATTGCGAAAGTTGTTTCGGTTGTGTTGGTTTAAAAAAGAAAAAATATTGTATTTTAAATAAACAATATAAAGAAGAAGAATATGAGAAGTTAAAAGAAAAAATTATAGAAAACATGAAAAAGGAAGGAGTTTATGGAGATTTTATTTCTCCAGAGCTTTCTCCTTTCGGTTATAATGAGACTCTTGGCCAAGAATATATACCGATGACAGAAAAGGAAGCAGAAGAAAGAGGTTTCAATTGGCAAAAAGAAATCACAGGAACTTATGACAAAGAAACAATTAAGGAAAATGAAATGCCGGAGACTATAAGAGAAGTGACGAAAGATATTTTGAAAGAAATTTTAGTGTGTGAAGATTGTAAAAAGAATTTTCGTATCACTCAAGCTGAATTAAGTTTTTATAAACGAATGAATATTCCCCTACCACATAAAGATTTTGAGTGTCGCCACAAAGAAAGAATGTCCAAGCGTAATCCTCGCAAACTCTGGCACAGAAAATGCATGAAAGAAGGTTGCAAAAATGAATTTGAAACTAGTTACTCCCCCGACCGCCCAGAGGTTATATACTGCGAACAATGTTACCAGCAGGAAGTATATTAAGTGTATTAGTGAAACTCCTGCCCCGTAGGAAGCTCTGCTTTCCTTCGGGGTGTTATCAGCAAGAGGTTTACTAGTCTCCAGCTACCATATTAATTCCTTTTAAGGAACGACCGTTTCTAAAAAGGAAAACAAAATACCCCCGATCTATGATCGGGGGCGCTGTAAATTTTTACTAAAGATTTTTTGCTACCGTAGAGATAAAACGTTTTACTCCCGAGAAATCTTGATTTGCTATTAATCGGGAAAGGGCATTGCTTATCTTCTTTTTTACATCAAAATCCACAAATTGATCAAGGCCTGAATGATTTAATATTACAAAAGCAACAGTATCAGGTTGTGTAACTCTCCCTTTTTTGTTTTTGTATGTTTCTATTGAAGATTCAAAAGCATCTAACATATTCTTTTGAAGTTCCTCTCCTTTTGGTTGAAGATCTTTTGATGTAATCTCGATATCTTCTTTCCCTTTGACCAAAAGGACTGTCGAAAGCCGTTTACTTTCGGCTATTGTTTCCACTGCTTCCTTGACCTCCATAACCTGTTTTTGTATTTCTTTTAAAAATACTTTTAGAAAGACAGGGAACAAAACCATAGAAACAATCAAAACAACAATGACAATACCACATGTTACTAATACTAAAGCTTCCATAAAAACCTCCGATTCTGCAAAGAAATTGTGACAGAGAAGATTTTCTCCCCCGCCTATACTCCCTCGCGTTTTTAAATGTGCGTTGAAACTAGATAGTTTCAATCTGATTATCATACTAGCACAATCTGATTAATTTGTCAAGACATTGACTTTAATTTCTAATACAGCAATATTGATACGGGAGTACAAATAAACTATTTATTAAACACTGTGTTTGAAGTGTGGAGGGTTAAAATGAAAGCCTCAGTTTTTTTAGAGAATTTAGCAATAGCGTTAGGAATTTCCCTCCCTATACTCTTTTTTATAGCTAGGCACATAATAAGAAAGGAAAAAAGAGAGGAAGGCAAGGAAGAATGACAAAAGTTTTATAGACAGAAGCTCAAATGAGCTTCTGTTTTTTGTTTTTTGGTATATTTTTACACAAAATACTTGACATTTGTAAAAAAATCCTTTATACTATCGGAGTATTATTATAATTTATTTATAAATTTTCTTATGCAAAAATGTATAGAAGGTTTGATGTGGGGGAAGAATCTAAATTATGATTATCTATTATGGATTTATAACATTGCTATCAATTTAGGATTAAAAGGTATCACCTTTTTTAGAAATGATGGAAGTATAAAAGTAGTTGCAGAGGGAGACGAAAAAAGTCTTCTTTTTTTTATGAAAAAATTAAAGCGTGGACGCTTTTTCTTCCCTGTTTTCTCCCCTGTCGAGAACTTTTCTATAA
>JAKALG010000138.1 GCA_021813235.1 bacterium | reverse complement strand
GTAGGTAAAAAACTTTGCAATACAGAAATAATATTGAAACAGTTTAAAAACAAAAAGGAGTACGAAAAATTTGTTCTTTCTTCATTAGAGGATATAGAATTAAGGAAGGAAATGTTAAAAGAATTAGGAAACTAGTGTATATCCACTTGGACATCCGATGTCCAAGTTAGATGTCCAAGTTATGTCCAAGTGGTTAAAACTCAAAAAGTGAAGTCTTAGTTTCTATGAGGAAAGCAGAATAAGCAGAGTAAGCGTTTGCTGTCATTCCACTTGCATCGTTTATCAATTTTACTGTTTTATTAAATAAGTCTGTAGTGCTATGAGCAAAAGTGTTAAAAGAATTGGAAAATGTTTTACTCATATCTAGAACGAGAAAAGAGGAAGAGAGGGAAGAAGTTCTATGACTAAATTGTGGAGATCTGGTGGAGACAGGTAATTTACGAGAAAAAGTATTGGAAGCAAGGGAAAAATCTTTAGTAGAGAAAGAATAGAGAGAATTTAAAACAGAAGCGCGGGTACTTATCATAGAAGAAGAAAGAGAATTGTAAGTGTTCATCGCTAAATCGCTCGTTCCTATATATAGGCCTGCGAGTCCAGAAGAAACGTCATTAGTAAAATCTGTCAAAGTAGAATAGACGCTATTTGTAATACTTGCGATGCCAGAAGAAACATCACTCGTAAAGTTTGTGAAAGTTAAATATGTTTTGCTAGAAAGACTTGAGAGGGAAGAAGAGAAGAACCCATTTGAAACATAAGCAAAAGTTAAAGATGAGTTATTAAAAATATAGGCAAGACTTAGAGAAGCGCTATTTGATATATAGGCAAGACTTGAAGATAAACTATTTGAAATACTGCTGACTATCTTGCCAGGCTTAATGGGAATATTTATCGGAACGAAATTTTGGCCCTCTTCTCCTTTAGCAGGAAATGTTGTACTGAAAGTAGGGCCAGTACTTTCTTTATTCCAGGTCATACGCAAACAGGAAGATTCTTTACAATTAAATTTTATCCATCCACCGAGAGGTCCAGAAGCCCATGCCCATCCGCTCCATTCCCCTGTAAAAGGATCCATTTTTAATTCTTGCCCCGTCACTCCGAAATTGATAGCGCCAGACTTTTCACTCCAAGCTATCCCTTTTAAAAGCCCTGTTTCAGGATCCGAAATATAAACTCCTCCCGGAGCGGAATCAAAAGTAACCCATCCCAGCTCTTTACTCCAAGCTTTTCCCACGACATATTTTCCTTTTTCTATGGAAAGAGGAGAGCCGTCGTTATTGTTGAAATCAATAATAGCTGGTTTGGGATTTTCACAAGTCGGGTCTTTGCAGACCTTTATTTTATTTTCTGCAGAACTATCTAGGGTAGCGGACGGTACTGTTTCATCAGCAAAAACGAAATGCACGCCAAACACAAAAAAGAGGTTTAAAAGAAGAGTGATTAAAATTAGAGTTCTGCTTGTTAATATATTCTGTTGTGTTTTTTGTGTAGTCATTTTTTAATAATGTTAATGATAATTATAACGCTTTAAAACTTAATTGTCAAATTCACCTCACCCCCTGCCCCCTCTCCTTATTAAGGAGAGGGGGTTGTTGTCGTCGTTGTGTCTGTCGTTCCTGTGCTTGTCGTGGTACTCGTTGTAGTATCTGTCGTTGTAGTAGTTGGTGTTGTTGTATCTGTTGTTGTACTTGTCGTTGTGTCAGTTGTTGTACTTGTCGTTGTCGTAGTTGGTGTCGTAGTTGGTGTCGTTGTGTCAGTCGTTGTCGTTGTAGAAGAAGTATCAGTAGTTGTTGTTGGTGGTGGAGTTTGTGTTCCTCCCGTACCTACTATTACTGTTCTTTTAACTTCTACTGCAGAATTGCCAGCTGTGTCTTTTGCGTTGTAAGTAATTATATAAGTGCCGTCTTTTGATGTGTCTACTGAACCGCTAATTATAAGTGCGACTTCAGTATCTACATTATCTGTGACAGTTGCTTTTTCTTCAGTATAAGTGTCTCCGACCTTTAGGTTGATTGTCGTTTCGCCATTTAATGTGATGACTGGGGGAGTGGTGTCTCCATTTGTTGAAGTTGTTGTAGTTGTATCAGTTGAAGTTGTTGAAGAGGAGGTTGTCGTCGTGGAATCTATTATTTTACATTCCCCAGCAACTGTTTTTGTCACTCCATTTGCCACAGAGAGACAATATGGGTCACCTGTCACTTCATCATACAAAGTGATACCGGTGCGTTTCGTTGGGCTACCTATTTTCAATGTATCTACCACTAAAGCTTTCATATAAGCTACGCCACTTTCTACATTCGTCAACACATCGCTAAAGAAGGCGCTAGCATAATAACCGAGTGATTTTGTAGTAGTTATTTGTTTATCAGACAAGTCATTTATTTTTAAATCTAATTCTTGAATCGCTTTTATAGCGTAAGGCATGAGTGGGGCATAGGAAAGAGACTTTAAACCAGTAGTAGCATCTGTGAAGACCATTTCAGGAAAAACTTTTTCAAAATCTTGAGCAATAAATCCAGCTATCAATGGGTCGCTCTCGCTTTGCCAATTGTAGTGATACATTACAGGATTTAATTTCAATAATTTTGAGAGAGCACTGGTGTCTATCGTATTTGTTGTGGTATTTGTATTGGTTGTGTCATTTATGTCTATGACAGATATATCATGTTTCAATCGTTCATCTGAAGCACAAGCGAAAGAACCTGTGGTGGTGCTAAAAGTACAAGTATTTCCACTAGTTGTGGCTATGCTTACGACTGCTGTATCTCCCGCTGCGCCCAATACTGCAAGTTTTTGCCCCGGCGCCGTCGTCCCGATACCTAGATTACCGGCATTTGTCAATCTCATCACTTCTGTTAAACTAGTATCGCTTGAAAGTTTGCGCATATCAAAAGTAATATCTCCAACAGTATTCACG
>JAKALG010000137.1 GCA_021813235.1 bacterium | reverse complement strand
GAAATTGGTATGCTATTCACACTTATGCTGGATATGAAAATGTCGTGCTTCGTAATTTGAAGCAGCGCATAGATTCTCTAGGCATGAATGATAAGATTTTTAATGTTATAGTACCGATTGAAAAGAAGATAAAAATAAAAGGAGGTAAGCGTGTAGAAGTAGAAGAAAAGATTTATCCAGGCTATGTACTCGTAGACATGATTGTCACAGATGATTCTTGGTATGTTGTTCGCAATACTCCACGTGTCACAGGATTCGTTGGTGCGGGAGTAAACCCTGTACCTCTCCGAAATGATGAAGTTGAATATTTGTTTAAGAAAATGGATACAGGTACCGTCAAACACAATATTGATCTTGCGATAGACGAGACAGTCAGAATCGTCGATGGTCCGTTTAAAGACCTTGAAGGTAAAGTAAATTCAGTAGACAACGAAAGAGGGAAGGTGAAAGTGTTGGTCTCAATGTTCGGTCGTGAGACTCCAGTCGAACTCGATTTCTTGCAAGTTAAGAAGACTTAAGGTAATCTAAACTACGTACTTAACATCACAAAATATATATGGCAAAAAAAATAACAAAAAAAATAAAATTACAAATACAAGCTGCAAAAGCAACTCCAGCTCCACCATTAGGACCTGCATTGGGTCAGGCTGGTATAAACATTGGCGATTTCGTTACCAAGTTTAATGCTGCGACAGCTAAAATGGCAGGAGATAAAGTTTCTGTAAATATTACAGTTTACGAAGACAGAAGTTATGATTTCGTTGTGAAGACTCCTCCAGCTACAGGCCTTATTTTGAAAGCTGCTGGCGTAGAAAAAGGCTCGGGCAAGAACGCTACCAGTAAGGTAGGTAAAATTACCAAAGCTCAAGCATTAGAGATAGCAAAAAAGAAAATGGCAGATTTGAATGCAAAAGATGACGAAGGCGCAATCAAAATCATTGCCGGCTCCGCTCGCTCAATGGGTATAGACGTAATATAATTTGATGCAACAACTTGGAGAATTGGATTACAAAAAAATTCTTATTTGTCTAACGCTTTATATAAGTTCTCTTTTTGCTGCGAATACTTTAGGAATAAAATTGATGCCTTTTCTTTTTGGTACTCATCTTTCAGTGGCTGTTTTTTCTTTCCCTATTGTTTTTTGTATGACGGATGTCATAGGAGAAGTTTATGGTAAAAAAATGGCGAACAATTTTGTTCTTGCTGGGATAGTAAGTATTTTTTTGTTTTTATTTTATTCTTTAATTTCTACTATCATGCCTTGGGCGAAAGAGGGTCTCTGGGTGCAGGTAGGATATAATCAAATTTTTGGGCTTTCTGCCCGTTTTGCGATAGCCTCGCTTGTTGCTTTTGCTATTGGCCAATACCAAGATGTTTTATCTTTTTTCTTTCTAAAGAAGCGTATAGGTGAAAAGAAATTTTGGTTACGTTCAAATTTATCAAATGCCTGGTCAGAATTATTTGATACGATTGTATTTATGTCTATTGCTTTTATTGGCATTTATCCAATACAAACTATTTTGCTTATTATAATCCCATGGTGGTTTTATAAAATAGCAATGGGATTTTTACTTACTCCTCTTTCTTATTTAGGCATTTATTTATTGAGAGGGAAAAATGAAGTCAAAGATTAAATTTACAGCATATATAGCTACTAGCATTGATGGACGTATAGCAAAAAGTAAACGAAGTTTTTCTGCTGATTGGACTAGTTCTGAAGATTGGAAATTTTTTCAAAATTCTTTAGCAAGACATGATGTTGTTGTGGTAGGGCACAACACTTATAAAATTGCGAAAAACAATCTCCAAAAAAGAAATACTATAGTTTTTATTTCTAAAATTATTAAGCCTAAAACAATTGGCTCGGCTACCTTTCTAAATCCTAAGCTTTTAAACATTTTGGATTATTTTAATAGCATGAAATATAAAAACATTGCTATCCTTGGTGGACCAAGGGTGTATAATTTTTTTCTGGAGCATAAAATGTTCAATGAGTTGTATGTTACTATTGAACCTTATATTTTTAGTGATGGTGTGCCAATGTTTTCTGGAAAATTTAAAAAAACTAAACTGTTTTTGCAATCAGTAAAAAAAATAAATAAAAATGGAACTCTTCTGTTAAAATATAAATATGCAAATTAAAACTTTTAAAACTAGTATCTTTAAAGAGAAAGAAGAATTACTTCAGTTTATTTTTAAATATGTTAAAAAGATTCCAGAAAATTCTGTTCTCGTTATTACTTCTAAAATTGTTGCTCTTTCAGAAGGTAGAACAGCAGAATACAAAAATCAATCTCAAAAAATTCAACTTATAAAAAAAGAAAGTGACTTTGCAATTAAAACGAAGTTCACTTGGCTTACAATTAAAGACAGCATGGTTATGGCTTCGGCTGGAATTGATGAATCAAACGCGAATGGAAAAATGATTCTATTGCCGAAAGATAGTTTTAAATCAGCAGAATTTATTTGCAAACAACTTCGTAAAAAATTTAAAATAAAAAATCTAGGTATTTTAATTACGGATAGTCGGTTATTTCCTTTGCGTGCTGGGGTTGTGGGTGTTGCCCTTGGTTATTTTGGATTCAAAGGAATTAGGAATTATATTGGGAAGAAAGATATTTTTGGCCGCACTTTAAAATTTTCTCGCACAGACGTTGCAGATAGTTTAGCAACTTCTGCTGTACTTTGCATGGGAGAAGGGAAGGAACAACGACCGCTTGCATTGATAAAAGATGCTCCTGTGGAATTTGTTAAAAAAGTTAATGAGAAAGAACTTATCATAAACCCAAAAGAGGATTTATATCAGCCCCTTTTTGAAAATATAAAAAGAATAAAATTTTAAAAAAGGAAGTAATTAAGCTTTACTTTTTGTAGTTTTAGTGGTATTATTTACAATAAATATATTTGTCAATTTTATAATAAAAGAA
>JAKALG010000014.1 GCA_021813235.1 bacterium | reverse complement strand
AAGAAAGTAAATCAAAAAGGCGTTGATCTATTGAAGAGCCTATAGAAAGCTCTGATAGCGACCATTTTTTTGGATCTAATTTTATAAGTGCATTCATGACATATTGATTTTTATTTTTAGCCATAAATCCACCAAATATATCTGGAGCGTAATCTTTGAAAAGTTCTGCTAATAACTTTTTTGCTTCTATGGAGCCTTCTTTATCTCCTAGATATGTTATTTTAATAAAGCGTTTATATGGAGGATAATTTAGATTTTTTCTGTCTTGCAGTTCTTCACGCACAAAAGGGAGTAAATTTTCTCCTTTGACAGCAAGAAGAGCAGAGTCATTTTTATTTTTTGTATGAATAATTAATTTCTTTTCAGTTAAGGAAAGCATAGAGAGCAGAAGCTCTATTATCTTTTCACTCATCTTGTAATTTGGAATAGTCCAAAGTCCATCAAAGGAAGCAATGACAGATAAATCAACTTTATTTTTTAAATAATAAAAAGCCATTTCTGTGCCGACTAGTATAGAACCAGGAGTTTTCTCAAATTCTTTTACGATTTTATCTGCGCCGGTAGCCGTCTTCGCTATTTCTTTATCTAATTTAAATATTTTTGCCTTAGGAAACTTTCCTTTCAATTCTTCATATACTGTATCTGTACCTATGCCGAGTGGCATCAAGTTCCAGCTTTCGCAAATAGGGCATTTTGTCTGGGGGTCTTTTTCAGTGTTGCATTTATTACAGACAAACATTCTCTTTTTTCCATCACGAGATAAATATAATACAAGAGGAGCCATACACTTATCGCAGTTTATAGTTTCATTACAGTCTTTACATATAGTATAAGTCGCTAGACCTTTCCTTAAAGAAAAGACGAAAACATTCTTTTTAACTTTGATAGTATTTTCTATATCTTCAATACTTTTTTCTGCAAAGATTTGGAAAAAAGAGGCCTTGCCTCCACTTGGAGGCAAGGCCTCCAAGTCGTCTTGATTTGGGTTTATTATGTTTATAGAAACTCTATTGAAATTAGTCCTGAAAGACATGGGATAAACTTCTCCCAAATTTTCTGTTTCTTTCCTAGCAATTGTTTCAAAACGGAGCAACGTGTCAGCCAATATGAATTTCACATTTATTTTTGCAGCATAAAGTTCAGCAAAAGTTCGCATATCAAAATGTGGTTTCGGGATCATTTTATAAGCGTTAGAACTTTCGTGCTCTACTATGATGGCCCCTAAATCGTTTCTGGGAATAGACAGAAATTGAGTAGTACCAAGTATTAACACTCCATGGGGAGAATTGATAATTTTTTCATAATTTTCAAGGATTTTTTTAGGTTTTAATCCTCCATGCATAGTGAAAGTGAAATTTTCTATACCCTTGGAAAGAGCTTGCTCAAATATTTCTACGTCGTATTCTGTGGGTAGCACCATAAAGACAGATTTTTTCAGAGCAAAGTATCCACGGATTAAAGTTTTGTAATAAGAAATGCGATCTTCTAAACAAGCTTGCAAAAGCAATTTTTCGGTTTTAATGCCTGAAGAATTTTTTTCCAAGGGCAGTCCTTGGGGAGACTCTTTTAAGGACTGTCCTTTAAAAAATTCTTCTTTTGTAAATTTTGCTATTTGATCATAATTTTCTCGAAAAATTGCAGGTACAAAAGAAATTACCCCGCTGTTCTTTTTAGAAACAAAATATGAACTTATTAAAAGTGCAGATTCTAGAAATTCATTTTTAAAAATAGAATGTTTTTTTACTTCATTTATTTTCTTTAGTTTGAAAGACATGTCTTTCACGCCGGATTTTGCGCTACTTAAATCTTCGCAAGATACGACTAAACCCAAGATTTTTTTATTACGAACAGGAACGCTGACAATGCTTCCGTTTTCTATATCTTTCGCGGTGAAATAAGTCAAATTTGTTTTGAAGGCTCCTTTTTGGAGTGGAATTACGGTCACGATTTTCATCCCGTTAGAAATTTTGTTATTTTTGTCCCTCATAATATCTTTATTTTGAAGTCTAGTTAGCTTTAATTTCTAACGGGATTCATCTTTTCATTCTATCATAATTTGTGATATATTAAGCCTATGAGACTTTTTTCCAGAAAGTTAGGCATAGATTTAGGGACAGCCAACACATTGGTTTTTTTGCCAGGCAGAGGCATAGTTTTAAACGAGCCTTCCGTAGTAGCTGTTTCAGAACAAGACAACAAAATCTTGGCTATTGGTTTCGAAGCGAAAGATATGATAGGGAAAACCCCAGATTCTATCATCACTTATTGTCCGATGAAAGATGGAGTTATCGCTGATTATAGAGTGACAGAAGCCATGCTCAAATATTTTATAAATAAAGCTTTAGGAAAATTTAATTTATTTAAACCAGATGTTATGGTCTCTGTACCTGCTGGAGTGACTTCTACAGAACGTAGAGCCGTCGTTGAAGCAGCCATTCGTGCGGGTGCTAGGAATGCATATGTGGTGAAAGAACCAATTCTTGCTGCTATAGGTGCAGGGATTCCTATTTATGAATCGAAAGGGTATATGGTGGTAGATATCGGTGGAGGTACGACAGACGTCGCCGTTATTTCCTTGGGAGGAATAGTTTCTTCAACTTCTGTTAAATGTGCGGGGAATAAAATAGATCAAGCTATTGCAGATTATATTAAAAAAACTTTCAATTTAGCTATAGGTGACAGGACTGCAGAAGAAGTAAAAATAAAAATCGGTGCTGCGGTGCCTCTTGAAGAAGAACTTCGAGTGACCATCAAAGGACGAGATTTTATTCAAGGATTACCACGCTCTGCTCAAGTTGGTACCAATGAAATAGTAAAAGCGATAGATGGAGAATTGAAACAAATAGTAAAAGCAATCAAAGATGTCTTACAAGAAACTCCACCAGAGCTTGCTTCGGACATTATGGATTATGGTATCATCATGACAGGTGGCTCTTCACAATTACGCAATTTGACGGATTTGGTTTATAGAAAAACTGGTGTTAAGGCAACTCTCGCTGATGAATCTATTTTTTGTGTAGTAAAGGGGACAGGTATTGCTCTGGAACATCTAGATGTCTATAAAAAAACAGTTTTAAGTAAAAAATAATGGGAATTTTACAACATTTAGATAAAAATAATCTGCATCATGCTTATCTAATAGAAGGCGTGGAAGAGGAGATACTACCAGAACTTTTTCTTTTCATAAAAGATTTAGGAGTAGAAACGTCTCACAATCCAGACTTTTATCATTTCACTTACGATTCTTTTAAAATAGATGATGCCCATAGTTTGAAATCTATCCAATATGAAAAAAGTTTTTCCGATGGCAAAAAAATATTTTTAATTTGTGCTAATAATTTTTTGTTAGAAGCACAAAACACATTACTTAAAATATTTGAAGAGCCGATAGAAAATACCCATTTTTTTATAATAGTGCCGAATGCTGATATTCTTTTAAAAACTCTCGTTTCTAGATTTTATTTAATTAAAACAAAAACTGAAATGATAAATGAATTAAAAGAAGCCGAAAAATTTATTACTATGCCGCTTAAAAATAGAATTGATTTCATTAAAGAATTAATAACTGAAGAAGATGAGGAGGAGGAATATTTGGAGGCCTTGCCTCCCTCTGGAGGCAAGGCCTCCAAGTCAGATTCTCCTCGAGCAAGAGCTTTAAAATTTCTAAATGCCCTAGAGGTAGTAATGTCAAAGCCCGCCTTTGACAAGAATATGTCAAGGGGTATTCTTGACACAGAGACTCATTTTGCTCACATTTTCAAAGTTCGAGAATTTGTAAATCAACCTGGTTCTTCTCTAAAAAATTTACTAGAATCAGTTGCTTTGATTATGCCTAATTTTTAGCTATAATAAGAATATGTTATTCAACTTTTTAAATTTTAAAATAGAACTTAATAAAATAGCTGAATTTTTAAGTAAAGAATATAGCCAACTTAACATCGGCCGAGCTTCTCCAATGATTTTAGACGGCGTTTCTGTGGAGTCTTATGGTTCTTATGTTCCATTAAAAAATGTTGCTTCTATTTCTATTGAAGATCCGAAAACTTTGCGCATTGCACCTTGGGATAAGAATCAAATTAAAGAAATTGAGAAAGCAATAGTAGCTTCAAATTTAGGATTATCGGTGGCAGTGGATGGTTCTGGTATTAGAGCTATTTTTCCGCAATTGACGACAGAGACGAGACAGACACTCGTGAGAATATTGAAAGAAAAATTAGAAGATAGCAGAATAACAGTTCGTAAAGAGCGTGAAAATATTTGGAATGAAATTTTAAAATTGGAAAAAGAAGGCAAAATGACAGAAGATGAAAGGTTTCGAGCAAAAGATGATTTACAGAAAGTTATAGATGAAATAAATAATAATCTAGAAGCCGTTTTTGTAAAGAAAGAGAAAGAAGTGATGGGGTAAAACAATTACGAATTAACAATTACGAATTAAAAATTTGAATATAATTATTTTTATTATAATATTGCTTGTCTTGGTCCTCGTTCATGAATTTGGACACTTTTTTACTGCCAAAAGATTTGGAATCAAGGTAGATGAATTTGGTTTTGGTTTTCCTCCAAAATTATTTAGTTTTAAAAAAGGGGAGACAGAATATAGTTTCAATCTTTTGCCGATTGGTGGTTTTGTAAAGATTTTCGGAGAAGATCTTAACGAAGAAAATACTAATGGTGTAGATAAAGAAAGAAGTTTTGTAAATAAACCAAAATATAAACAAGCGATAGTTCTTTTCGCTGGAGTCTTTGCAAATTTTTTACTTGCTTGGCTTTTATTTTCTGTCGGTTTTATGTCAGGGCTTCCAACTTCTGTCGGTAGTGAACCGAAAGATTATAAGATTCAAGATGTACATTTAATAGTGCTTTCTGTTTTACCAAATTCTCCAGCCGAAGCTGTTGGGTTAAAAACTGGAGATAAAATAGTTTATATAAAGAGTAGAGAAAATGTCACAGATCAGATTAGTCCTGAGACTATTAAATCTTTTGTTGCTCTGGGTAAACAATTAGATATGGCATATCTTCGTGGTAATGACCCGACTTATAATATGATACAAATTACTCCTAAAAACACGAATGGCACTTATGCTATAGGGATTTCCATGGATCAGATAGGGACCGTCAAATTGCCCTTTTTTAGCGCTTTTTGGGAGGGTTTAAAACTAGACTGGTCTGTCACAGAAGGCACGGTTGTAGGGCTGTATACGTTGATTGTAGGGGGTATTATGGGTAAAGGAAGCTTCGCGAGCGTCACTGGGCCTGTCGGAATGGTGGGTATTGTTGGTAATGCATATCAGTTTGGCTTTGTATATTTGCTCTCTTTTGCCGCTTTAATTTCAGTAAATTTAGCGATAATAAACCTCATCCCATTTCCAGCCTTGGATGGTGGAAGACTTCTCTTCCTACTTATCGAAAAAATTAAAGGTTCTCGTTTAAATCCAAAATTTGCAAATGGTGCAAACATGGTTGGCTTTGCAATTTTAATTATTCTAATGCTTCTGGTCACTTATCATGATGTCGTTAAATTATTTTGACCTCACCCCCAGCCCCTCTCCTTAATAAGGAGAGGGTGGTCGAAGATCGGGTGAGGTGGATTATTTATGAAATCAGAAACTAAAACATGTCAGAATTGTCCCGATTTTATAAAAATCGAGGATCCTCGATGCTAAGCATTGGGACAAAAAAGTTATGAATAATATTTCTGAAAGTAGAATATGTCAAAATTGTAAAGGTAAATTTATCATAAAGCCAGAAGATTTTAAATTTTATGAAAAAATAAAAGTTCCTGCTCCTACTTTTTGTCCGGAGTGCAGGTTAATAAGAAGGATGATGTGGAGGAATGTTAGATCTCTATATAAAAGAAATTGTGGACTATGCAATAAAGTACTTATTTCAATGTATGGAGATGAAAAAGGGGCTCCTGTTTATTGTAAGGAATGTTGGAATGGAGACAAATTTGATTCTTTTTCTTCTGGAAAGGAATATGATTTTAATAAACCTTTTTTCGTTCAACTAAAAGAATTATTTGATATTGCTCCACGTTCTTATATTTATCAAACAGGAAATATAATAAATTCAGACTATTCTAACTTTTCTGTTGATAATAAAAATGTATATCTCGCATATTCTGTGATTAATTGCGAAGATGTTATGTATTCAGAAGTTACAGAAAAAACGAAGAATAGTTTAGACAATTATGCTGTGCAAAAAATAGAAGGTAGTTCTTACAATGTTGATTGCGAAGGGAATTATAATACCCATTATGCAGTTAAATCTAGAAATTGTTTTGATTCATATTTTATTTATGATTGTGTTAATTGTTCAAATTGCACACTTAGTTATAATTTAAGAAACCAACAATATGTGTTTAAAAATAAAAAATTAACCAAAGAAAAATATGAGAGTGCTCTTTTAGAGCTTAGAATAAGTACTTACTCTGGATTTCAAAAAACTAAAGAAATTTTTGATGAAATGCTAGTAAAAGAAGCTATCCATAGGCATGCTTTTATTTTCGCATCACAAAATATAACTGGTGATTATATAACACATTCAAAAAATATTAAGAGAAGTTTTGATGTATGGGATTCAGAAAATATTGCCTATAGTATGAGAGTGACTCAATCGGTCAAAGATTCTTGTGACGTTTTAGGTGTGGGGAGAAACGCTGAATTGATTTATGAATCGGCAGTAGCTAGTATAAATACTTACAAAGACTTTTTTTGTTTTTTGCTTATTGAAGGCTGTCGTGAGTGTGAATATTCTCTAATCCTTAAAAATTGTTCTAATTGTTTTGGTTGTGTTGGTATGACTAATGCTAAATTTTGTATTTTTAATAAACAATATTCTGAAAAAGAATATTTTGAAATGATAGAAAAAATAAAAAAGCATATGGACGATATGCCATATATTGACAAAAAAGGGAGAATTTTTAAATATGGTGAATCTTTGCCATATGATATGTCTCCATTTGGATATAACGAAACTAATGCCCATGATTTTTTCCCAATAAAAAAAGAAGAAGCACAAGAAAAAGGTTATCAATGGAAAGAAAAAGAAAAAACTAGTTATAAAATTACAATAGATTCAAAAGATTTACTTGATGATATAGTAGAAACTACAGATGATGTTTTAAAAGAAATTATAGGTTGTCCTAATAATGGGAGCCAAGATTTTCAATGTTCTAATGCTTATCGTATAATGCCAAATGAGTTACAATTTTATAAAAAAAAGAACTTGCCACTTCCTAGATATTGTCCAAATTGCAGGCATTATCAAAGATTAAAATATCGTAATTCTATGAAACTATATGAAAGAACTTGCATGAGTGAAGGATGCAAGAATTCTTTTCAAACAACATATGATCCTTCTAGGTTGGAAAAAGTTTATTGTGAACACTGTTATCAGCAGGAGGTTTATTAAATAGATAAAAATGTTATACTCGATACTATGAAAAAGAGGTTAAAAATAGGGATACTTTTTGGAGGGAAATCAGCGGAGCATGAGGTCTCTTTGGTTTCCGCTAAAAATGTGATTAGTGGTTTAGATAAGAAAAAATATCAAGTAGTGCCAATTAAAATAGGCAAAGATGGTAAATTTGATATAAATAAACTTAAAAAAGTGGACATTGTCTTTCCAGTCTTGCACGGACCATTTGGCGAAGACGGAAGCATCCAAGGATTGTTAAAAGTTTTGAATTTGCCTTTTGTTGGACCCGGAGTTCTTGGTTCGGCAGTTTGTATGGATAAAGATATTTCCAAAAGGATTTTGAAGGAAGCAAAAATACCTATTGGAAAATTTATTACAGTTTCTGCGGGAGAAAAAATCTCTTTTGAAAAAGTTAAAAAAACTTTAGGCTTGCCAGTATTTATCAAACCAGCAAATATGGGTTCTTCTGTTGGCATTAGTAAAGTTCAAAATGAAAAAGAATGGGCGAAAGCGATAAAAGAAGCCTTCCTTTATGATTCAAAAATTATAATTGAGGAAAATATAAATGGACAAGAAGTCGAATGTTCTGTATTGGGTAATGAAAATCCAATGGCTTCTATCGTCGGAGAAATTGTTCCTAAAAATGATTTTTACTCTTATAAAGCAAAATATCTTGATGATAAAGCAGCAGATCTTTTGATACCAGCCAGACTTTCAAAAAGTATCGTCAAAAAAGTTCAAAGTACAGCTATTAAAGCGTTCCAAACACTTTGTTGTGAAGGTATGGGACGAGTAGATTTTTTCGTTAAGAAAAATGGGAAAGTGATTGTAAATGAGATAAATACTATTCCAGGATTTACCTCTATCAGTATGTATCCGAAATTATGGGAAGCAAGTGGAATACCATTATCCAGCCTTCTTGATACTTTGGTTGTTTTAGCCACTGAAAGATTCGAGAGAGAGCAGAAATTAAAAAATGATTACAAATAATAAAATTATGAAAAATTTACCACTTTCTTATATTGAATTATCTAAAAAAAATTTGATTCATAATATCAAACAATTTAAAAACCTAGCGAAAAAGGGAACTAAATTATCTGTAGCCATAAAAGGCAATGCTTATGGCCATGGGCAAAATGAAGTGGCTGAAATTTTAAATCCTTATGTAGATTATTTCCAGGTGAATAGTATAGAAGAATTAAGGGCGCTTAGAAAAATAAGCAAGAAGAAAGTATTGTTGTTGGGTTATGTGGATAAAAGAAATTTAAAAGAAGCAATAAAGCTTAAATGTATTTTGTCTGTTTTTTCAATAGAACAAATGTCAACAATTTCTGCTATCGCAAAGAGTGTTGACATGGTGCAAGAAATACATTTGCCGATTGATGCACTTTTAGGCAGAGAAGGATTTTTGATAAATGAGTTGCCTAAATTTTTTACTGAATTAAAAAAACATAAAAATATAAAATTGACTGGAGTATATGCTCACTTTGCCAACATAGAAGACACCAACAATTTTACTCATGCAGAAAAACAAATAAAAAATTACGAAGAAGCAAAGAAAATTGCTCAAAAATTTGGCTACGGTAAATTTGAAACTCATATTTCTGCTACTTCAGGTTTGCTTGTTTATGAAAAGAAAGAGGGGATAAATTCTATTGTTCGTCTCGGTATAGGCGTGTATGGTATGTGGCCTTCGGAACATATTAAATATATGTATAAAAATAAAATGAAACTAAAGCCAGTACTTTCTTGGAAAACGTGCATTATTCAAGTCAAAAATTTGCCTGCTGGTAGTACTATCGGATATGGTCTTTCATATACTGCTTTCAAGCCGATTAAAATAGCCGTCATCCCGCAAGGATATGCTGATGGTTTTGACAGAGGGTTTTCTAATAAAGGAGAAGTTTTAATACACGGAACTAGATGTAAAATTTTGGGCAGAGTGGCTATGAATATGTTTGTTGCTGATGTTAGTCATTTAGAAAATGTGAAAATAGAAGACGAAGTTGTGATAATAGGGAATCAAGGCAAAGCAGAAATTACAGCTGAAGAAATAGCTGAAAAGATAGATACTATAAATTATGAAATAACTACACGAATAAGTTCACTATTACCAAGGATAGTGATTTAGGGGGGGGTTAGAATCCATTCTTTTCTTGATTTTATAGAGTGATATAATTAACTCATGATAGAAATTGAAGAAAAAAAACTTTTACTCACAAACGCGATAGCGATATTTGCTCTTTTTGTTTCTTTCGTTTCTCTTATTTGGAATATTATAAGAGATTTAATCAAAGATAAAACAAAAATTAAGTTTTCTATTTCAATAGGACAAATTCATCTCATTAAAAACCAGCCATCTGGAGTTTTTATACCTATTGCATCTGAAACTGATCAAATCATAAAACCTCAATTGCTGATCAATATAACAAATATAGGTCGGCGTAATATAGTGATAGAAAGAGTTAGTTATCTCAATAAATTAACAGAAAAAGGTCTTCATCATACAATAGTAGTTTCGGGTTTGCCCATAAAATTAGAACCCTATGGAGTTTTTTCTTTCCCAATTAATTTTAAAGATGATCTCTTGAAAGATGTAAAAGAAGAAAATATAAAAAGAATTTGGGTTGAAGATACTTCTTGTAAAAAATGGTATTTGGGAAGAAAAAACCTTAAAATTTTTAAAGAATTAATTGAAATTTATTTTAAAAAGAAAAGTATACAAGAACAAAAAAGTTGATTCATTATACTAACTATAGTTATGAAAGTGCGGGCGGTGAGGGAATCGGACCCCCGATCGCTCTTTTGGAGAGAGAAGTTATACCACTTAACTAACCGCCCATAACCTTATTTATACCTTTCCATGAACATTTTTGCAACCGCTTGAAGCTTTCTACCTATAATAACATCACGATAACGAACCTGTATACAGCCTTGATATCCTTCTTTTTTGTATTTTTCATTACTCGGCTTTAAGTAACTTTTATTAAATTGTTTTTTTGGTATTTTTGTTATTTTAGACCAAAAATCTTTTTGAATTTTTTCATTATGATACTTATGTAAATGCATTAAAACCCTAAACCTCTTTTCGTCTAAATTAAAGGAATTTCTTAATAAAGACACAAAAGTTTTAATTAAATCAGGATCAGAGTTTGTAAAAGTTACAGCATCTTTTATACTCTTACTACCTTCACATTGATATAACACAGCACATAATAATAAATTAATTTCAGAAGAAAAATCTATTCGTTTTAAGTTATTTATTGCAAAATTATCTGCTTCAAGGTTTTTTTGCTCAGTTTTTTCTTTAATTGTTTTTTGAGAAGCTAGTTGTCCTTTTGTATAATTATTTCTTAAACGACTCTGGGCTTTTTCTGAAAGATGCACATTTTTTATCCACACAGAAATGGTGCTTTTAGACACACCTAATATTTCTTTTAATTCTTTTATTGAGTATCCTTGTTTTCTGAACTTTTTAGCTCTAATTTGTAAGTCTTTTTTCATAATAGAACCCATATATTATGTTATATAACTATTATACTATACCTATAAAAAAAGAAAAATCCCCAGTTGGGGATTTTTCTAACGACTTTATTTATTTCTTAATTTCTTTATGTTTTACTTGTTTTTTGCACCATTTACAGTACTTATTAAGCTCAATTTTTTTGGTTACCAATTTCTTGTTTTTACTTGACCAATAATTGATTCTCTTACAAGTCCCGCATGCAAGTTTTATAAGTCTTTCTTGTGACATATATATAGAATAATATAAAATCCTTTAAATTGCAACTTTAGATCAGTTTTTCTAAATTAATCTTTTTTGATATATCAATCCATTTGATTTCTTTATCGCGCTTAAACCAAGTCATTTGTCGTTTGGTGTATTTTATCGTTTCTATCACCACTTTTTCATAAGTAGGGGAATCGTATTCAAAACCAAATTCTTTTAATCTTTTTTCTGAAATTCCTGATTTTTTGAGCTTTTTTATTTCATTCAATAATCCATCCTGAAACATTTTTTTGACCCTTTTTTCTATTTTCTTTTTTAATTCATCTGGTGGCAAATACAATCCAATTTTTATAAACTTATATGGTGACACACTTTCTGCCATGGCAGAGTTTGTGTCACTTTGTAATTTGGGGACTTTGCCCAGAGCTTTTGCTATTTCTATGGCTCTTATCAATCGTACTTTATTATTTATTTCATTTTTATCTTTTATATCTTTCGCACGTCTTTTATCCAATTTCGTTAACATTTTAAAAAGTTCTATAGATGATTTTTTTTCTAAAATTTTTCTTAATTTCAAATTCGGCGCGACTTCAGGGAAAACGATACCTTTGGTAATTGCATCAATATAAAATCCTGTGCCTCCGCAAATGATAGGTACTTTACCTTTTTTTATAATCTCCGCTATAGCGTAGATGGTTTTTTTCTGATATTCCGCGACGGTAAATTTCTTTTTTGGGTTTGCAACATCGAGCAAATGATGAGGGATACCTTTCATTTCTTTTTTCGTAATTTTCCCCGTGCCGATATCTAGTCCTTTATAAACTTGTCTAGAATCAGCTGAAATTACTTCACCTTTTATCATTTTAGCAATTCGCGTAGCCAAATTGCTTTTTCCAGTGGCCGTCGGACCTAGTATTACAATAACCTTAGATTTTTTCATTACTTTAATATCTTTATATCAGCACCGATGAAGTTTAGGCGTTTTGCTATTTCTTCATAACCACGATTTATCATATAGACATTACGGAGAATGGATGTGCCTTCGGCTGCAAGCATGGAGATGAGTATGACCATAGAAGGGCGAAGTGCTGGAGGGCAAACGACTTGCGCAGCTCTCAATTTTGTCCCACCATTTATATAAACTCTATGTGGGTCGGCGAGAGTGATATTTGCCCCGAGACGATTTAATTCAGTGAAATAAATAGCGCGATTTTCATAAACCCAGTCATGAATCATCGTCTGGCCTTTAGCACGGATAGCTATTGGGACAAAGAAAGGAAGATTGTCTATATTGATTCCAGGATATGGATTGGAATGAATTTTGTCAGCTAAAGCTTTTAATTTGCTTGGTAATATTTCAATATCAGCAAGCTTTGTACGCCCGTTGTATGAAAAATATTTTTTTAATATTTTAAATTTGAGTCCCATTCTTTTTAATTTTTCGAGCTCTAGTGAAAGGAAATCAATAGGCGAGCGGGTGATGGTGAGTCTAGAATCTGTTACAATACATGCAGAAATGAACATCATGGATTCTATAGGGTCTTCACTATTCCAATATTCAATATCTTTATTTATTTCTTTTATTCCGTGCACAGTCAAAGTGGAAGTGCCGATGCCATCTATTTTTACTCCAAGAGCCTCAAGAAAGAAACATACTTCTTGCACCATGTAGTTTGCGCTGGCAAAAGAAATAATTGTTTTTCCTTCTATTAAAGCGGAAGCAGTCAAAATATTTTCACAAGCCGTGTCTCCAGATTCATACATTACTATTTCGGAAGTTTTTAATTTTGGTGCTTTTATCTCATAATTGCTGGTAGTAGTTTTTATTTTTACTCCAAGTTTTTCTAGTGCATAAGTGTGAGCAGCAATAGTGCGTTTACCTAAGCTACAACCTTGTGCATGTGGTAGA
>JAKALG010000136.1 GCA_021813235.1 bacterium | reverse complement strand
AATTTTGCCATATCAGTCAAACTGCCATCACCAGGCAGTCGTTCCCATCGACCCGTATGCGTATAAAAAAATGCCGCATAGGAATTAGGACGAATTTCTGTAAGCCGAGCAATATACCCCTCTTCATTGAAGAATCTTCTCGGTCAATGTTTTGATGACTACGATTGGTAAAGAGAACCGGGCACGGGCACGAGCACGGGCACGGGCACGAAGAGCTGCGTCTTTGGCTTCCAAAACTGGATGGTAAAAATCCGTTCGTCATGTATAAGACTCAGTCATGAAACGATTTCTTTCCACTCAAGAGCGAGAAAATTTGAAGGCTCAGCACAGATTGGAGCGAGATAAGCGCATTTGCGATCGCATCAAGGCTGTGTTGCTTTCGGATGATGGATGGGATTTCAAAGAGATTGCTCACGTTCTCCTTCTCAGTGAAGACGCCATTCAAGAGCACATTTACGAATACCTCAACCTCAACAAACTCAAACCTGAGAATGGCGGCTCCCTGGGGAAACTCAGCATTGAGCAATCCAATATTCTTTCCCAGCACCTTCAAAAACACACCTATTTGTACACAAAAGACATTGTAGCCTACGTTGAGACGATATTTAGGGACCATAAAGAAATAATTCAAACAATTTTATATAAAAAAGGCTCTCGGAAATTGTTTGGAAATTATGGTATCTACCGAAACATTTTCACGATATATCAATGAGCCACTTTTTATGTATTTCTGTTGAATTTTGGCCGATTTTTGACGTCTTTGGAATTAGGTAGTAATAATTCCATTCTGGATGTTATTAATTCGTCCTCAGAAGACTCTTTGCCAGCATTATTTCCGTCATGAACAACCTCCACATATTCCTGAGGCGGCTGCAGGTTATGTTTGTCAGCAGCCACGAAAACGAACCACGTGTCGGTTGCCAAAAATGACCCAGGTGTCGGTCAACTAAAACGACCCACCATCCGATCATCCAAAACGACCCATGGCTCCAGAATAGCATGAAATTTTTTTGTTAAGAAGTTAGAGAGTATGCCTTTCAGAGAGAAAGGCTTCCTAACCCGCAAACCCAGCCTACTCCTTTCCGATCACTTCTATTTAAAATCCAATTCACGACAGCTTCTCTTAAATGGCTTAAAAGAATAATCCATATTATTTCTTAACAAAATGCATTTAAAATATGGTTTGAGGGCGTTCAAATACTAGAAAATATATTCACGATATATCCTTGCGTGGAATTCTCCGAAATTGGTATAATCAGCTCTTCACAAAACATGGTTGGGGGCTTGTATGGTAGTTTCTCAAGAGCAAATCGAGGCAATAAGAGTTAAATATACCAATGTCTCCTCCTCTCTGAATGAAAGGGAGCGCCGCTTGTGGGCGGCAAACGAGGCTCTTTCATATGGTTGGGGTGGATTATCTCTTGTATGCAAAGCAACAGGTCTTTCAACGAGCGCTGTTCGTCATGGCATTCAAGACATTAAAAACCCTTCTCCTTTCATGGAAAACAGGGTACGTCAAGTGGGCGGAGGAAGAAAGAAGCTCACAAACGTCAATAGGGGATTGAGAAAAGAGCTTCTTGCATTGGTTGAACCAATGGCAAAAGGAGATCCCATGAGTTCATTATTGTGGTCTTCTAAAAGCACCAAGAAACTTGCCGAAGCCTTAAAGGAAAAAGGCTACAATATCTCTCATACCAGTGTTGGAACACTTTTGCGCGAATTGGGCTATACCCTTCAGGCTAATCAAAAGTCACTCGAGGGTAATCAACACGTCGATAGAGACGCTCAATTTGCCTATATCAATAAGAGCATGGCCGAACTGCAGAGCCGCGGGCAGCCTACAATATCTGTCGATACGAAGAAGAAAGAGAATATCGGGAATTATAAAAACAACGGGGAAGAGTACAGTCCAAAAGGCAAACCAATCAAAGTGGAAACCCATGATTTTCCTGACAAGCTATTAGGAAAGGTTGTCCCGTACGGAATTTACGACATCGGAAAAAACAAGGGCTGGGTATCAGTAGGGATTAGTTCCGATACCGCTGAGTTCGCTGTCAATGCAATCAGAACGTGGTGGTACACGATGGGGTCTAAGAATTACCCCGATGCCTCAGAGCTTCTAATCACGGCAGATTGCGGCGGAAGCAACGGCTATCGGGTAAAACTTTGGAAATGTGAACTGCAAAAATTCGCTACCGAGACAGGGATTACAATTCATGTGAGACACTTTCCTCCTGGAACAAGCAAGTGGAATAAAATAGAACATAAACTTTTTAGTTATATTTCAAAGAATTGGAGAGGGCGCCCATTAATATCAACGGAAACTGTCATTAACTTGATCTCTAACACAAGTACTCGCAGAGGACTAGAGGTAAAAGCTGTTCTTGACCGCAACAATTATGAGACGGGCAAAGAGGTTTCAGAGGACGAATTAAAACTTTTGAATATTATACGAGACGAATTTCATCCAGAATGGAATTATTCCATAATTCCAAGGACACCAGAAAATCAGTCTCAATCTGGGGTGTGACAAACTTCTCGGCCTTGCTCGAAATTTCGGGCATGGTTCAAAATCCCTCGAGAGAACGTAACAGTTTTTCGTCTTCCTCCGAGAAGAAGCGAGCAAAAAGTGTTGCCCGCCCTTGAACCATACTGAAAATAGGCTCAAAGAGATACCGTGTGGCTACATAGAGGGGGAAACGGGTCAACATGTAAACTCGAGCTGGGAAACCTTTCTCTCTGAAAGGCATACTCTCTAACTTCAAAAGAGGCTCAATGATATATCGTGAAAGGGTTTCGGTAGATACCATAATTTCCAAACAATTTCCGAGAGCCTTTTTTATATAAAATTGTTTGAATTATTTCTTTATGGTCCCTAAGGTAGATTTTGATCTAACGCTCACACTGCTTGCTCACAATCTCTACCGCCTCTTAGCCCGAAGACTTCCTGGTTTCGAAAGTTGCGAGGCGCCCTCACTGAGTCGTAAATTTTTGGAGA
>JAKALG010000135.1 GCA_021813235.1 bacterium | reverse complement strand
CTCAGCCGACCAATGGACAAGTAGAAGCGAAATGACACTTGCGATATTCCTAATACTGTTTTTCATTTCCGCTGTAGCCTTTGGCAGGCTTGAAAAGTTCATTTTCGGGGACTGCAACTTACATGTGGGAGCTAATGACTTCTTGGGATATTTCAAGGCGGCGTATCACATTCCATTAGCCATAGTCATTATCTCTTATGTGCTTGCTTTAGACTATGCGTGGTTTCTCATTTATGGGAAGTTTTGGGGCTTCGTATTTCTGCTACCAGTATGGGCTTTTGTGGAAGATTTAGCAACATGGATAAACAATCCATTTGATTCGCTTGACCGATGGGACTGGATAACAGCCAATTTAGGGGGCTATGATATTGGCGGACAATTCATACCCAATACATATTTGCTCTTTCTTTTGTACGGACTTTTGTTTATTTTCATAAAGGTTTATGGTTGAAAAAATCCTCGACATATTCTTTGAAATAATGCTCAGTTCAAGTGCGCCCTACGACTACGACGAAAAAACTTAATCTCGGCTGTGGAACAGATATTAAACAGGGATATGTCAATGTTGACATACGAGACAATCTCGGTGTTGATAAAGTCGTCAATCTGAATAAAGTACCGTGGAAGTTCAAGGATGGAGAGTTTGACGAGATATACGCTAAGGATGTTTTAGAGCATCTTGGCGGGATAACGAAAATTCAGATACTTGAGGAACTTGCCCGAATTGCCAAAACGGGCGCAAGGGTGATTATCCGAGTTCCGTGCGCTACACATTACAGAGCGTTGGCATCGCTTCAACATGCGCATAGTTTCTTTTATAATTCATTCGATTATTCTTGGGTACAGAAGTATTTTAGAGTTGACGAGATTCGAGTTGGATTGACCGATGACGGGAGAATGTTTAAGTTAAACGGATTTTGGCAAATGGTTTGTAAGCATACTAAATTGGTTTGGGTTATCACCTTTCACTTGAGGCGGTTATGATTTGTCTGAATTGTGGAACAGTGATGAATGATTACCAGCCGACAAGCTGGAAAACGGTTTCACTATGCGCTAATTGTCTCGATTACAAAATATCTCCTATACAAAAGCCATTACAATTCCTGAGGTTTGCCATGTTACAGGTTCTTGAGTGGATTTTTTTCTGGTTGTTTGCGCCGTTCGTAGTAATATTATTATTCGTTGCCGCACTTTGGTATAAGATAATAAAATCAAAAGAAAGTAAGGCAAAACTTCATAATGAATTTGCCCAATATCGCCATATCGTTATGAACAAAAACGGCGTAGGTTATCGTGCAATGGATGATACTCAATACAAACAATACCTCAAGGAACAAAATGAATCTCAGTGAATTACAGATTTACGAGTTGGGAATTAGCTTAATGACCGTATCCCTTGCACTGGCGATATTAGGGTATATTAAAATCCGACAGGGAAAAAGATGAACCCCGCAAAAAAGAAAAAGCGCAAACACGCCAAAATCAATATCAATTCCCTTTGCGAATCTATGCAGAGAACAGAATACGATACATGGAAGCGGTTTAACTTCCCGCTCTCGGAATTGGCAACCATGAAACCAAACAAAAAAACAGGGAACTCAGATGGCATCTCTCGATGAAAAAGATGTGCAGATTTTAGAATTGATGTTTGACAAGAAGTTAAACGAGCATCTTGCACCCGTCCGAACGCAACTGGGGACGCATCATCAAACCTTATTCGGAGTCAATAATAATAACGGGCTGTCGGGCGATATGAAGGAAGTTAAAAAGACGCTGGGGGAACTGAAAGTATGGAAAGCTAAAGTTATTGGCTACGCCTCTGGGATTTCGGCAGGCATACCACTTCTTCTAAAGTATATTTGGAAATAAGTAAAAATACATCTTGACTTTGGCGATTCAACCGAGTAGATTATACATACCTTTCTTATGTATAAACCATACATAACACATCCCATAATAACCCAATAGGACTGAATGCAGACTACCGGAATTTTTCAAATTCATAAATTTGAGATACCGTTTGAGAAATATGGAGAGCCGATTTATTTAATACCATTTGGAGATGTTCACCGTTCATCCCCGTTATGTCATCTTGAAAAATGGCGGGAATTTTTGGAGTGGGCAAGGAGAAAAAAGAGAGTTTATTTTTTGGGGATGGGTGATTATGATGACCTTGCAAGCGCAAGTGAGCGGGATATTTTGGGCGAGAAGAAATTACACGAATCTACCCAAAAGACAATTCAGCAATTATATTTAGACAACACAAAGAGATTTTACAAAGAAATCAGTTTTATGCGGGACAGGGTTGTCGGTTTGGTAGAGGGAAACCATTATGGAATGTTCCCCAACGGCGCGACTACAACGCAAAAACTTGCTGAATTTTTAGGTTGTCAATATCTTGGTGTAAGTGCCTTTATAAGGCTAATCTTTAAGCATACGGGGAGAGGAAACACAACAAATTCCATTGATATTTGGGCGCATCACGGCAAGGGAGCGGCGAGACTTATCGGGGGTTCATTAAATAGGGTTCAGCAAATGATGGAAGCCGCCGAAGCCTCAATCTACCTTATGGGACACGACCATAAAAAATCGGTAGGCTTGGTAACAAGATTGTCTTTAAGGGGACAGAATGGATTAAGGCTTCACCATGATAAGAAACTTTTTGCACGGACGGGTAGTTTTTTGAAGGGCTATGAATCGGGAGAAGCATCATATATAGCCGATAGCGCAATGAACCCAACAGATTTGGGCGTAATAAAAATTGAACTAACGCCCCGCAGGGAACAAAAGGGTGATGTTGATTTTTCATATATTGACATACACGCAAGCATATGAACTGCCTACATTGCGGACAATCAGCCAAGCGAATCGGGGACGGGGTAAAAGATGGAGAGTTTTTCGAGATTTTGTGGTGTTCTAAGTGCCAAGATATATGGAGTAAGTTCAATCCGCAGAAGCCAAAAGAGCCGGAGCCTAAAAAGAAATTGAGACGCAGAAAATAATTAACAAACAAACTTAAGGAGATATAACAATGTTTGCAGGAAA
>JAKALG010000134.1 GCA_021813235.1 bacterium | reverse complement strand
AAACACAGGCCACTAGGCCTTAGGCCTTAGGCGCTAGCAGAAATCAAATGCTAATGCCTAGAGCCTAGAGCCTAGAGCCTAGAAAAAAAATGGCACTAAATGCAAAAGCAACTCAAGAGTTTGTACCGATCAAGGAAGTCCGTGATGGTATTGTCGTATTGAAAGATGGAGGGCTCCGAGCAATAGTTCTCGCTAATTCTATCAATCTCTCTCTAAAGTCAGATGATGAACAACAAGCCACGATACTTCAATTCCAAAACTTTTTGAATACTTTGGATTTTTCAGTTCAAATTTCAATTCAATCAAGAAAATTAGACATTAGGCCTTATCTTTTATTATTAGAGAACAGAATGAAAGTGCAAAGTGAACCATTGCTCAAGTTACAAACAAAGGAATATATTGAATTCATAAAAAATTTCACTGAATCAGTCAGCATCATGACTAAAAATTTTTTCATAGTAGTACCCTATACTCATGTAAGTTTGAAACCAGAATCTGGAATATTTAAAAATTTATTTTCCAAGAAAAAGAAAGAGGAAGAAAAATTAAAAGATCAATTGGATTTTGAAGAAAAGAGGTCACAATTAGAAGAAAGAGTGAGTGTTATAGAGCAAGGACTTTCGCGTTGTGGAATAAAGACAGCTCAATTGGGCACAGAAGAAGTGGTAGAAGTGTTTTATAAAGTTTTCAATCCGGGAGAATTAGAAGGTAAAATTAATATAGGCGAGTAGGCCTTAGGCCTTAGGCGCTAGCAGAAATCAAATGCTAATGCCTAGAGCCTAGAGCCTAGAGCCTAGAGCCTAGAATGCATATGGGAATTTTTGATAAATTATTAGGGAAAAAGAAAGAAGAAGAAAAAAAGGGGGCTAATGCTTCTGTCTTGGCGGTATTACCAGAAGAAATTTATGAATCAGCAAAATTAGAACTTCAAGACATTGTCGCACCATCGGCTTTGAAGATTGAATCTAAATCTATAAACTTGGGCGATAAGATTGCTCGTACTTTTTTCATTATTTCTTATCCTAGATTTCTTTCCGACAATTGGTTTTCTCCAATAATCAACCTAGATAAAGTTTTTGACGTTTCAATTTTCATTCATCCAGTAGATACATCACTCGCTTTGCGACAATTTCAGAAAAAAGTTGCTGAAGTACAAAGTCAGATAAATGTTCGTGAAGGGAAGGGTATGGTTCGTGACCCGATGCTTGATACCGCTTATCAAGACCTGGAAGGACTTCGTGATAGTTTGATTCAAGCCCAACAAAAAATGTTTGATGTCAGTATTTACATCACAGTCTATGCCGATAATGAACTTGAACTATATA
Organism: bacterium; assembly: GCA_021813235.1. The sequence continues at coordinate 1,722 of JAKALG010000134.1, read as the reverse complement.
AAGTGGAAAACGAAATCAAATCAATGCTTGAATCTAAATTAATCTATATAAAACCAGCTCTTTTTCAACAAGAAGAAGGTTTCAAGAGCGTCATGCCACTCGGCAACGACCTTCTAAATATTCATCAAAAACTAAATTCCGAACCACTTTCTAGTGTCTTTCCTTTTATTTCTTTTGACTTAACTTCTGACATGGGGATACTTTATGGAGTGAATAGACACAATTCTTCTCTGGTTATTTTTGATAGATTTTCACTAGAAAATTATAACTCTGTGACATTCGCAAAATCTGGTTCTGGAAAAAGTTATGCCACAAAATTGGAAATCTTGAGATCTTTAATGTTTGATATAGACATAATCGTCATAGACCCAGAGAGAGAATATGAATATTTAGCAGAAGCTGTCGGTGGAAGATATTTTAACATTTCTCTTTCTTCCGACCACCACATCAATCCTTTTGACTTGCCAATTCCTCGTGAAGACGAATCTGCAGAAGATGTTTTGCGTTCAAATATTATAAATCTCGTTGGACTTTTCCGTTTGATGTTGGGCGGACTCACCCCAGAAGAAGATTCTATGGTAGACCGCGCTATCTCAGAAACCTATGCAATGAAAGATATCACTCCGGACTCCGATTTCTCAAATATTGAGCCACCACTTCTTTCAGATTTTGAAATGGTACTCGGAGGAATGGAGGGAAGTGATTCTGTTATGCAAAGATTGGTCAAATATACTAAAGGCACTTGGGCTACTTTCTTAAATAGACCATCAAATGTTGATATCAATAAAAAATTTGTCGTCTTTTCTATTCGAGACATGGAAGATGAACTAAAACCAGTCGCTATGTATATTGTCATGCATTATATTTGGATAACTGTTCGCAAAAACTTAAAGAAACGTCTTCTCGTAGTTGATGAGGCATGGTGGATGATGAAATCAGAAGATACTGCCTCATTTTTATACTCTATCGCCAAGCGTGGAAGAAAATATTTCCTTGGTCTTTCTACTATCACTCAAGACGCGGCAGACTTTATGAAATCTCCATACGGAGTACCTATCATTACCAACTCTTCAATTCAACTTCTCTTAAAACAATCACCAACGACCATAGACGTCTTACAAAAAACATTCAATCTAACTGATGAAGAAAAGTATTTACTCCTAGAATCTGGAGTAGGGGAAGGCATATTCTTCGCAGGACTTAAACATGTTGCTATAAAGGTCATTTCTTCTTATACCGAAGACCAAATAATCACTTCTGATCCATCTCAGATATTATCAATCAAAAAAGCAAAACAGGAGTTGGAAGAAGACAAAGAAGGGGTAAAGAAAAGCTAGTTTCTGGGCTTTAGTTGATATATAATTAAGAAAATGCAGAATAAATATTTAATTTTAATGTTTGTCGTTGTATTCGCTTTCACGGGGTTTTTTGCCCATGCCCAAATACAAAATACTGACATTGTTTTAAATATCTCTCCTCAATATCCAAATTCAAATCAAAATGTAAGTGCTACCTTAAGTAGCCACTCCATCAACTTAGATAAAGCAAATATCACTTGGTCGGTGAATGATCAACAGATGAGTGGTGGTGTTGGCAAAAAGAATTTTTCTTTTAAAATGAGCGCTTTGGGAGAAACTCTAAATCTTTCTGCATCTATAGATACTATCGACGGACAAAGTTTACAAAAAACATTAGTAATTACACCTGCAGACGTAGATATGC
>JAKALG010000133.1 GCA_021813235.1 bacterium | reverse complement strand
GGTTGACTGCTCGACTGATGGTTCGTCCATAACAATTCAGGCTGATATTCGTTCATCTTCTACTCCGCAGACTTATGGTACTTCGGCGTTTAGCGGACTTATATGTTCTTCAACGGGAGTCTCTACGACTACGAGTGCGAATATCTCGGCAGGTTCACTCTTAAACTTCTGGGAATCCAGCGTGCCGAACTCAACCACGACATTGAGGGTCAATTTTAGAGTAAAGGAGCAGTAAAAAAACAATGATAAAGAAATTACTTACAACTTTATTGATAGCAGGTGTACTCCTCACACCGAGCGTATCGTTTGCTACCGCTCCTCATTTTCAAGTAGACACAGGAGGAACGCTTACGACTTCTCTCGTTTCGTATTATCGAATGGAGGGAGATTCAACCGATTTTTGGGGTACAAATAACGGTACAGACACTTCGGTAACGTATGGGCTAACCTATGGAAAAGTAAATCAAGGAGTTGACTTTGCGGGTGCGGGAGCAATTAAAGAAAATGCAGTAACCTCGGGTAATTTCAGTTATTCATTTTGGGTAAACTTTGCGGCGATGCCCACAAACAATTCTTACTATGCCTTTTGGACAGCGGGTGTAAATGGGGGTTCACGAACACAATTTTTTGGTGTAACAAACAACGCAGGAACATATCAACTCGTCTCAATTCTTACAGGAACATTGGCAAGTTTTATTACTGACGCAACCTTGCCTTGGAATACTTGGACACATATTGTAATTACCTATGATGGCACAAATGTAAGGTGGTACAAGAACGGCTCAATTTATCAGACCATTGCGTATTCAGGAGGATATGGAACAACCTCAATAACTGTTTTAGGAAGCCAAGGCGTTCCTGCTATTTATTCGGGTGAGACAGCAACGTGGGCATACAACGGATATATGGATGAAGTAGGTCTATGGTCCAAAGCTCTTTCTACCACCGAAATCACCGACCTCTATAACGGTGGTAATGGGCAGACTATGGTCGTTACTACTGCCCTCGCTCCTATGCAAGTCCTATGGATAGGCTACTAACACTATGTCATTTCATATATTAAAAGATAAGATGAAAGGAAAAATGAATCACGGACTTAAATGGACGTTCAAAAATAAAATAGACCCACGCAAGTTCAAGCGGTCTAAGCTTTTTGGCGCAAATATAGAGGTAAGTGCTATTCCTGATTTTGACCTTGCTCCCACTTTAACAATTAAAAATCAGCTTGATTCTTCTATGTGTACTGCTTTTGCAACCACGGGTATTTCAAGCATTCAAGAGGGAACGGAACTAAGCCCCGAATATGCGTTTCAAAAGACACGCGCATTGATGGGTTCTCCGCATAGTTGGGGTGCGAATCCCGATGACGCAATGAAAGCTCACATAAAATTCGGGTGTATTGAGGAAAAAGATTCCCCATTTCATTTAGAAACTGATGGTCAGTATAAGATTGAGGATTATGCAAATTGGGACAAAAGCCTCGATGTGGTTGCCAGTCTTCATCGTAAACGGGCATATTTGGAAGCAGACGGCTATAAGGACGCGTTTGATTCAATAAGGGCTATAATGTATGAATCGTATCAAAAGTTTCAACAGACGCTCAATTTAAGCGATTTAAGGGCTGTTTCGGTTGGGTTTAATTGGAGCTTTCAGGACGCGTCGCAAGGAATAGTAAACGATGTTAAAAGCGAAAGCGCGCAGCACAACGTATTCGCACGCGGACAAAAAACAATCAATGGCATACCGTATATAATAATCCAAAACTCTTACGGCGAGGGTGTTGGAGATAAAGGACTATATTATTTCCCTCGTGAGATATTAAATCAAAACGTCCTTTTCGCACGCGTATTCGAAGATATGGACCCGAATGAGATTAAAAAACAATGGAATATCTTAGCGAGGATATTCGATTTGATGATGTCATTATTGGCACTGATGAAAAAACAATATGGTAAATTTTCTCATTAAAGCATTTTGGTCAATCGTTCAATTCTTTTCTAAAAAGAAAAGTGTTGTCATTGACAGCGTTCCGATTGAGTCTATTTCACAGCCTATTCCACAACCCCCACAACCAGTATCAATGACAGATATTCAGCAATTAGTAAAAACCAATAATAGAAATGGCTTTATTGGAATGTGTAAACGAATTGCCAAAGAAGAAGGACTCACCCCCGAACTCACTACTAATCTTTTGGCAACTTTGGAGTGCGAGGCGAACTTTAACAATGAACTCATACACCCTAATAATAACGCGCAAGGCAAAACGCTTTCTACTGATTTTTATATTTGCCAAATAAATGACTTCTATCACATAGGAAAGAGTAAGGAGTTCCCTTCAATTCAATACGTCCACGACCACCCAGACGAAGTAGTGAGGTGGATGTGCAAAATGTTTAAGGCGGGAAAGGCAAGATTATGGGTATGCTACTCAAAAAATCTATATCAAAAATACCTACCGAATTATAGAAATATTTAGTATCATATATTTATGCCAAGTTGTATAAAAGGTCGTATTATAGTATAATATATATATGAACGAAACATCACCAAAATATAGTTTAGATAGGGCTTCACTTATAAAAGTAGGTACGGGTGCGCTTATTGCAATTGCGGGAGCGTTACTTACCTATGTCTCGTCGGCAATTACACAGTTTGATTTTGGGGTTTATTCTCCGATTGTCGCAGTAGTATTTTCAACGCTTGTGAACTTGGGACGAAAGTGGATTACTGATTATTCGGCATAACTCAGCGCAATAGTTATTCCCACATTTGTCAAAGACAAGTGTTCTTATTCGTGGTATAATTAGTAGCGATGAGGAGTGGTAATTTATAGGAAAACATTTTGAAACTTAGCCCCTCTCATCAGAAGTAAAAAACTATCTTACCTACACAACCTCACGAGTAGTTTAACTGTTCTTCTCGCTATTGTGCGAAAGAATGGGGGAATAATAAGAACGTTCAAGACCGCTTCATACTCAGAGCGGTTTTGTTTTACTATCTCAAAATAGATTAAGAAAAAGCCATAATCTATCCACTTATACACAGGACAAGATAGGCTAACTGTGG
>JAKALG010000013.1 GCA_021813235.1 bacterium | reverse complement strand
TAATTAATCATAGTTCCTTCTTTACTTAAAGAGAGTAGTAATTCTTCATGACCAGAAGTTCCAAATTTTGGGCTTTCATTATCCGAAATGAATCCTTTTAGAGGAATGATTTCTGTTTTCATTTTTACGGGGAATTTTTGGCCGAATGATTTGACTGTCGCATTCATTTTCAAATAATTTCCTTCGCGTTTTACGATTTGTATAGATTCTGCAACCTTCGGGAAATACAGAGGAAATTTTTCAAAGTCAGTCATAATATTAAACACTTCCGTTAGGGGAGCCTTGATAAGCCATTTGGCGTGGAGAGTAATGTCTTTTTTCACATAAAAATTATATCACAGGTTTAAACTTCTACTAAGGTAGAAAAATACCCCTTGTTTTTTAGTGATTTTCTGTTAATATGATAGAAGTTCTTTAATTAATTAAATACATTCCGGGGTAGCTCAGCGGTAGAGCGGTCGCCTGTGTTGCAAAAATATTACGCAGCTTCCTAAGAAAACTTAGGTTGAAAAACAAGGTGAATTCGGGGAAGCCCTTAACAGGGTAATCCCGAGCCAAGCCTCGACATAAAAATCGAGGAAGGTGTAGAGACTATCCATTTTTGGAGTAGCTCTCTAATTTATTTAGAGCGCGAAGCGCCTTGCTCCTAAACCCACAATGGGCATGGAGATGATATAGTCCATACTTCTAGTAATAGAAGACAAAGTGTAAGCGATTGGTCGTAGGTTCGATCCCTACCCCCGGAGCAGAGTAGGATGAGAGAGTACGAAAGTGCTCTCTTTTCCTTTTGTTGTAAGGGTTTTTGCTAGTTCGTAATCATTATTTAGGCGTGGCATCCATTCATACAAGTATTTACCCGACAAATTCCAATTTGGCTTTAGTTCTAAACGGTTTTGTGCAAAGTTCGTAATTATTTGCGAGAAAAGTAATCGCTTCTGTTCTGTTGTACCTTTCTTGTAAATTTCTTTTGCATTGTAAGCGAGCTTGTGAATCAATAAGCCAAGTTGTTGATAGTCATCGCAAGTGTCTTCTATTTTTCTTAATCCCTCAAGAAGCACGGCTTCTTCTTTTTCACATTCAGCGATTTTTTTCTGGCAGTATTCAGGCGGAACTTCCTTTTTTATAGTTGCCTCATAGTATTCATCTTTCTCTTTTCTAATCTTTTCAAGAAGTCCATTAAATCTCTTGATACCTGTCTCACGAGCCTCTATTTGTGCTCTATTTTCGCTTCTAATGACACCTTCTATCCAAGAGAGTATCTTATCATTCGCTGGTTTAATAGTTTCTATAAAAGCAATAATTTGCTTCTCCGCTTCATCTTCTCGCATATATGTTTTAGCTGGACAATTTCTATATGCTTTAACATTACTGCAATGCCCATAATAATTTCCTTTTTGTAATTCCCACGATAAAAGACCTCCGCAATGCTCACACCTAGCCATACTTCTTAAAAGTTGATTATGCTTGGTGCAATGTGGACTTTGTTGTTTTCGTTTTAATAAATTTTGCACTAAATCAAATAAATCTTTTGAAATTATAGCTTCGTGTTTTCCTTTATATAATTTTCCATTCCAAGGAACTACTCCATAATAGAAAGGATAAGATAACAATTCATAAATTCTACTTTTAGGGATAGCCTTACCACTGCGTTGTCGCAACCCGAGTTTATGCATTTCTTCGGCTAAACTAGGAGTTGAATAATTACCCGTAGCATATATTTCAAACATTTTTTGAATCAATGGAGCAACATCTGAATCAATAATAATTATTTTGTGCCCTTTATCTCCGATTGTTTTATATCCAAGTGGTGGTTTTGTTGGGAGCCAACCTTGTGCTATTTTTTCAGCTTGTCCTTTCTTAACTTCTTCGGAAAGATTTGCAATATATTTTTTAGCAAGGACGATTTCAATGTCCCATCGAAATCGCTCATCTGATTTTGCATTTTTATGGATAATGAGATTTTGTTTTACGAAATGTATTTGCCTGTTAGGATTTTCTTCAAGCCAGTCATTGATGACAATAGCTTCTTTGAAGTTTCTTGTAATACGGTCTACTTTTTCACATAGTAATATATCAATATTATTTTTCTCTAAATAAGCCATCATTTCTGAAAATGTTTTTCTTTGTTTTGCACCACTAGCTGATTCAGCAACAGAAAAAGTTTTAACCATTTCAAAAATTTTTCTATCGGCATATTCTTTCATTAACTTTTCTTGTGATGGTAAAGAATAGCCAGTTTCTTCTTGTTCTTTTGATGAGACTCTACAATACGATACAGATTTTGTTTTCATATAATATATATAGTTTAGCACTAATAAAATAATGTGGCAAGATGTGACAAGTTTGGTATGTGGATAATTTCTATGGGTCGTTGTATCTGAATTTGTCCGATAATTTTATAATACCTTCTGAAATTTGTTTTGGCATTTCTCCTTGTGGTAATTCTTTAATTGCTTCACTGGCTGGCTTTAGAAGTAAATCTCTACGATTTTCTTTGATTGCATACTCGGCGATTTCTTTTGCTTTGCTGTATATTTTTCTATAACCCTCTTCAAGTGGTGCTATATCAGCGTTGTCATCAGGAGTCATTTTATAACCTTTATTCCAACCTCTGGCTCTGTGCCAATCAGGAACTATACGCATAATATCTTGCCCACGAATCACTCCCTCTTCAAATACACCCCTTCCTGTTTTTTCAACAAATAATGCTATTGCCTTTGGTAATTCATCTACTGTTATTGGGAGATAGTCATCAGGATTAAACCCATAAACAATTTTATAGTATTTCATATTACCAATAGACCCCGCCGATTTTTTCTTTTTCGGCTTGTGCCTTATTTTTATATTTATTAATAGCACTCTCAAGAGACGACCATTTCTCTTGAAGTTGAAGCGGGGTGTTAATGGACGGAAAGTAAGCCAAAGTGTTACTTTTCGGCAAGGTACTTTCAATAACGAGCTTTACTCTATCAAAGCCATAAGTATCAATTAAAAAACGGCAAGCTTTACACTGGGTAGTATTACCGTAGTATGTTGAGCACGTCGGATTTATCGCTTCAAATGCTTTTAAGATTGAAACTATTTCCGCCGAGCTTGCTTCGGCTGTATCATTCTTTTGTGTATCCTTACTCTGTGTATCATTAGTAGGCACAAGGTGCTCTTGGCTAGTGCTCTGTGGTGCCTCTGGTTCTTGCTTTAGTATGCCGTCGGCACTAGGTGCCGTTGGTTTTTGTTTCCACTCACTTTTATCTAACAAAGTATAATGATTTGAGACATAGACCCCTTGCCTTCTTCTTTTGGTGATTTTTATTATGTTCCACCGTGATAGTATTTTTAGTGAGTCTTGAACTTTTCTTTCAGAAATTTTTAACTCTTTGGCTATGAGTTCAATAGAAGGAAAACAGGTTTGTTCTTTGTTTGCGTGACGACACAAAGAAATATAAACACCTGTAGCATATATACCGCAAAGTTTTGCATATCCATTTAGATATTCATCATCCACAAAGTATTTTTCCTTTTTTCTCATATCTCTAATTTTGAAAGTTTCCATATATTTATTTCTCTTCGTTTTTATTCATATTAAAAAGGCACAAATAATAACCCGCTATTCCGTTAGCGAGATTTTCCCAATCTTTGTCGGTTAGGTTTTTCAACTCTTCGCAATTTTTAGAATCTTCTAAAATGATTGCTCGGAGGTCATTTACTTGTTCGGGTGTTAATTTCACCCATAAATTATGGCATTGTAGGTATACTACCTGTCACATACCCACTCTAAATAAAAAGAAAAAAAGGAACTTATAAAAAGCCACAATAAAAACTTATCTACAACTATTTTATGGGTAGATAGTGGGTAGTAAGTGGGTAGTTGATAATGTTTTATTAATTATAGTTAATATCAAAACTTGAATTTAGAGAATATCCATCTGGTTTTTCAGAAAGAATTAATTTATTATGTATCTTTAATCTTTCCGTAAAAGAAGTATTTATTTTACCAATGTTTGTTCTCACTTTTTGTATAGGTTCTATTTTAAGTCGAGAGGAAATTTTTGCTGTTTCAATAAATCCCTTACTTTTATTTTTTAGAAAAAATTTAATAATCTTCTTTTTTGTTGGTGAACTAGGTTTGTAAAATAATTCTCCACCTGATTCTTTAGAAATAATCCATTGAGAACCTTTTTCAGTTATATAAACTTTAATTTTATTGTCATCTTTATTGTGAAGATATGACTCAATCTTTTCAAGATTAATGGTAACTTCATAGTGGGGTTGTGTATATAGTGCGATTGCCTTTTCTTCTTCCTCCTCGTTATCTTCAATGACATAATCACTAGACGCAATTTCAAAATGTTCACTTACCTCATTCTTTCTTTTCTCTGCTTCCATCTTGTTTTTTGGAAGGTAGAGATATTTTGCCGAAGTCGTTTTAGTATAACATCCTTTTACAGGATTATATTTAACAATTAAATCTTGTTTTTCAAGTCTAGTTAAAGTGAGTCTGATGTCGTCTTCATTAATACCTTTATTTTTGAAAGCTATTTGGGAGACATAAATCGGATTTGTTTTATATGTTTCAAAATACTCCTTGAGGAGCATTACTGCTATTTTATCTTTTTCTTCTATGCTTAAAAACATATTTCGTATTTTATCATTTTATGACAGAACTTGCCAGACCAAAATTAAAAATGTATTATTCAAATATGGCTGAACAAAAATTTTTTACTCTAAAAGAAGTATCAAAAATACTACGTGTAAGTGAGCGTTCTATGCACAGATACATCCATTCAAAAAGACTTCCAGCCACAAAGGTCGGTTATTGGCGTATTAGTAAAAATGATTTGGATACTTTTATAAAGAAAAATTCAAACATAAAAAAGAAATAATTTATCTTTAATAAAAGGGTAAATTGTGTTAAAGTAATATTACAATTTAATAAGATAGTAGCCTAAACCTTTATTTTTAATAAAGGCACGGTGAAATAAGTCCCCGTAAAAGATAAAAAACTCCTAGTCAGAGTTTGCCTTTTACGGGGCTGTAACTGGAAACGGTTACAGGTGGGTTAAAATCCACCAAGCTGGCTAGGAGCTTTTTGTTTCCTGGCTCATTAAAATAATTTATGAAATTATTTTCTTATATTATATTTTTTATATTACAAAATGGGTGCAGAATCCTAATACTATGGTTATGGTATCGTGGTATTGTATCAGCATTTATTGGGCATTGGTGGCTAGTGTTAGCTTATATTATTGGTGCAATAATTATAAATGTTCTTTTTTATCCTCTTGTCAGAATGGGTTAATAATAAAATTACAGAACAGTTATAATTTTTAATAGAAGAGATAGGGTAACATCCATTTACTATCACGTGCCATAATCCTGTTATATCCGATGAGAAAGGATTATCCTAGATTATGTTTTTAATAATCAGTAGCAATTTTAACAGCAAATAAAAAGCAAATGATTGGTAATACTGGTATAGGTACGTAATCAGTACAGTCCATACCGACATATACGTAATTAAAATTTTTGTAGTAGATATATCAAGATGAAAAACCCAAATAAAAAACTTTTGTTTCTAGTAGTAGCAATAATTATTATTGTTGTTCTTTGTGTTTTTGGTTATCATAAATTTAGCACTCAATCTAACAGCAAAGTTTTTGAAAACATCTCAATAGCAGACGAAGAAAAAGATACTGCTGAATACTACAAAGCGATAAAAGGAACGGTTGTGGAACAAATACAAAATGCAAGAATACCGTCATATGATGATGAAAGTAAGTTAACACAATTACAACAAGGAGAGATATTGGTTAAGGAACCAGCAAGCAAGGAGTTTCCTGATGGTGTCAATTTATGGTCTGCTAAACTAAAAAAGAATAAGAACTCATTTGTTGTTGGTGATTTTAATAATGACGGTCTAAATGATGTAGCACATATCATAGGATATACAGGTTTTGGTAGTGGATATTTTTATCAACTTACTATTTTTATAAATTATCAAGGAAAGTTGAAATACTTAACCCAGGAAGAACTTGGTGATAGGGTTATTATTAAGAGTGTGAAATACAATTCAGGATTATTTATTGTTGATATGCTTACTCAAGGCGAAGGAGATAATTTTAAGGGATATTGTTGTCCAAATGTATCAGTGACTATCAAATTCAAATTAGAAAATAATCAGTTAGTAGAAGTAAAAAATAACTCTCAAGCTAACAGCAAAACTCCCGAAGAAAATACCTGTGTAAAAAGTTTATATCAAGAAACAAAACCGATAACCTTCGGAGAGTATCCAGTAAAAGAAATTTATACAGGAAAATCAGCGGAGCTGGATTTGAATAGTAGTTTTATTGCAAAACGTTTTCGCTCTTACTTCAAAGGAGCCTTATCACAAGGTGCAGATTTTGCTGGACATTATGCAGTTGCCAAGTGGGGTTTTACTGGTGTGGGCAATGAAATGAGTATAGTTGATGTTCAAACAGGAAAAGTCTATGTTTTCCCTTACGTAGCCCAAATGGAGTTCTCTTACAACAAAGACAGTAATCTACTCATAGTTGACCCTGTAAAGGCTATCTGTGCCTCTATAAACGAGCCAGGTAGCACGGGAATGACAGGAGGTGGTAAAGTTCTATCAGACGTTCGCACTTATTATTTCCTCTTTGAAAATAACTCTTTCAGACTGCTTAATCCGCAAGACGGACAACCAAGCAAAGATACTGCTGGAAATCTTAACCCATCAAGTTTTCGGTAAAAATATACAAACTCGGTTAGGGCTTCCTGCCGAGAATAAAAAAATGGTATAGGATTACACCCACCACCCCAAACCGAAATATAACGAATGTTTATTTGACTAAAAATAGTGGTTTTCTCATCTATTTAAAAGAAACAGTCGGGTATATCGTATTATTTTTACGTGGTTTTAGTACTTTAATTTGAAATAATTAAATATAGAGTTAAATAAATAGTATCAACGGTTTCTTACTAGGGCTTATAAAATAATCCTAAGAGAACCGATAAAATAAAGAAGAAAGAAAAAACAAATATCGCTGTCTCTAGTGCTATTTTTCTTGGCTCTCTTTTGGTTTGGTAATGATGAACCCATTCGTTATAGGTAATAAGATAAGCCATCAAAGCACCCAAAAAACCAAATACTCCACCAATTAAAATAAAAATCGGAAGAGTAAAACTGGTCATAACTGTGTAGTTAGTTTAAGTAAAGATTTCTTTATTTCTGTTAAGACAAAAACTCTGTTATGTAAATGTGTTTCTAGGTATTTTGTTTTTGTAGAAATATTTTGTTTTGATTTAACACTAATTTCTAATGCTTTTAAAATATCATTTTGCGTTAACGAAATTGTCTCATTAACATCTTTACGATAATTCCTTACCAACTGTTCCATACGCTCTGAAAAATCATATCTTGATTTACCACAATGGCGGTCAACCATCATTTCTGCTTTTTCCTGTGCTTCTTTTAAGATTAACTTATGGGCTAAGACCTTTGGTAATGCTTTTCTAACTAAATCAATAGTAATTCCCAATATGTCAAATTGCTCTGTTGTTTCAAATCTAAATTCAAATTCTGGTGGTAGTGTTCTCTGTATATTAAATTGTTTATTAGTAATTCCAAAAAGTTCTGCAGAAAAATCAATAATTTGTTCAAGAACTTTATCCATACGAACCCCAAACCGTTTGAAAACTTTTTCCAAATGTTTTTTTAAAATTATTTCTTCTTCAATTCGCCAAGTGTTAAATATATTTCTTATTTGTGAGTCAATAAATTCATTTATGAGTTCAGTAAATTTTATATTGCCGTCATTTTTATGTTCTAAAGCAAATTTATCTACTTGTGTTATGAGCCATTTGGTTTTTTCCTCTTTTAGGTTTTCTAAATCTTCAATAAGAACCTTACTCTGAAGCTCTTTTATTTCTTCAGTAAGCAATCTACCGCTATCCACTTTTTCTTGTTCACTGTCAGCGATAAACTTTTTTAATGTTGCGATTTTACTCTCTAATTCTTTTAACGGCAGTTGGAGCGACTTTTCTTCAAGTTCTGCTAAAAGCATTTCTTCGTTGATAAAGTTATTTATTTTATCAGTGGCTGATTTTAGTAGCATTTCCCCTTTCTCGTTTAAAAGAAACCGCTCTAATGCCTGCTCAAAATCAACCAAACCGCTTTTTTTGTTTCCTTCCAACGCTTCTTTAGCAGAGAGAGGGTAGACAATTACATCACTAAACCCTGCTTCTTTTTCAATTATTTTCTTACTAAAAGAGAGCGACTCTTCTTTGTCAGCACTGCTTACGGTATCAATTTTATTTTGAATGAAAAATGTTTTAACTACTAAATTTTTCAAATCTCGTAAAAAAAGAAGTTCCGCTTGAGTAAGTGGCGGGTCAACACTTAAAAGAAATATCGCCACATCGGCTCGTGGCAGATATTCATAGGTGGTTTTAGTATTATGCTCGTGAACAGAGGCGATGCCAGGCGTGTCAATAATCTGAACTCCGTTTTTTAAATACGGGGAGGGGTAGGTGATTTCAACGCGGTCTACTTTTTTCTCATTCTTTGGATTATGTTTTTCTGTGATATATAAAGGCAATTTTTCAAGTGCAATTTCTTTTCTAACTCCATTTTCAAGGAAAACCGTGATTTTTAATTCATTTCCATAGCTGATTATCGTAATGATTGAAGTGAGTGGAATAATTGCTGTCGGCAATAAATCTTTGCCAAGCAAGGCATTGATAAAGGTAGTTTTGCCTCGCTTGAATTGTCCGACAACTACCAATGAAAATATATCGGTTTTTAACTTTGCTTGAAGTGCCAGTGATGAATTTTTAACACGTTCGCTACTAGCTACACTTTCTAGCTTTTTCAAGTTATCATTTAGGTCTTCTTTGATTTTTGAATATGTATCAAGCATATTATTTTAATAAAACTTTATGGGAATATTTCTCGCAAGTTTTTAATATTTTTACAGCATAGTAAGTATCTTCAATCGTTTGAATACCCATTACACAGCATCTGCTGAAACCGCCATCTTTTCGCTGGCAACTACTAACGAAATTAAAAATTTTTTCAGCAATAGTAAACGGTTTTTTAAGCAATATTATGCTTTCGGTAATATAAAATACATCTTCTAAATAATCGCATTTTTCCCACTGGCTCATCAAATAGTTGTAGGTTTCTTCGGTTGTGGCAATTTTATATGAAAAAATGTTTAAAATAGATAAAGCGTGATGTGTTGTCATTAAATTTGAATTATTATTTTGTCCAAACCCTCCATCTTCGTTATTTAGAGAGAGGACAAAATTTATAACTCTTTTTTTGTCTATTTTAATTTTTAAATCGCGACAAAGAACTGCGAAGTAATATAAATCTTCTAATTCTTTACCAATACTACTTATATAATTCATCGCAAAAGAAAGATTGTTTAGTTTAAAACCCTTATTAAAAATAATGGAGGTTATACGAGGGAAAGTATTATTTTTTTTGGAATAGTTCAAAAGATAAGCTTTATATTTTCTAGACACCTCACTTAATAACCCTAATTCTTTGTATGTTTCTACGGCTAGAAATATTCCAAAAAGATTATCAAGAGTTTTTTCCTTGCTCTCCCAAAAAGAAACGATAGATTTTGTGTGTTTAATTTCTTCTCCAAGCAAGTTAAGTGTTTTTACTGCCAAATATGTATCTAGTCCGCTTGAGGGTTCAACTTGAGCAAAGAAATATCCACCGTCCGACAAGTGGCGATTTTCTAGATATTTAACAATCTTTCTTTTTTCAAGCCAAAAATCTGTATCTTTTAAATTTTCCGAGTATGAAATGTTGAACATAGACAAAGTAAGTATCTCCATTTTTTTTGAATTATTCATCCGAAGAATAATCATTCTGTCTGATGCCATAATCGTCCGACTCTTCTATTGTATTCATTACATCCATAAGTAGTCGGTTAACATTTTCAATAACCCTCTCTTTAGAAGTGCGATTATGGCGGAAATGGTCAAGCATTTTTGCCATCTCACGCACTATTTTAGACGACTCGTCCTCTATATATTCATCAAGTTGATTATATGGAATTATTGGCATAATAATAATTTTTATTGATTAGTAATAGACCTTTACAATTAAAACTTAAAAACAACTTCTACTAATAAATATTAGTAGAAGCTATTAGTCTCGCTGAGACGGTTAAGGGCGAGCTTCATCGCCTAAAAACATATACCCATATATTATCATAATTTTTGTTAAAAATAAACTAGGTTTTAAGGTATTTTTTTGTTAAAATTAAGCTTATGTTGCAATTCCAAATTTTTATCACAAACATAGCTGGTCCAGAAATAATGTTTATGCTTCTTGTATTATTTTCTATCTTTTTATATGTAAGAAATTACAAGAAAGATTTTTACAAGATACTTTTTACCAGTATTACCGCAATGTTTTTTGCCCTTATCTTAAAAGCTATCTTGAGAATATCAAGACCAGAGCATATGCTCATATCCGAAACTGGATATGGATTTCCTTCAGGACACGCCACTATGGCAGGGGTTTTGATGTCTTTGGGTATTTACTACACACACGCTCACATAAAAAATAAATATATTAGATACCTTTTATATACTCTTTCGGTAGGTTGGTATATTTTAGTGAGTTATTCAAGGTTGTATCTACAGGTTCATCGCCCTATTGATGTAATAGCGGGTGGGGTTATAGGTATTTTTTCTACTCTTTTTATATTAAAGATATTTAAGCATTTACATTACTATAAAAATTAAATTATGAACAACGAAAACAAACAAACAAAAAAGAGAAGTTTAGGAAATGTGTTTTACATCGGTCTTCTGAGTTTTTTTGGCGGTATCAGCCAAGACATATTTGTGCCTATTTTACCCCTGTATTTGACTAATGTGCTGGGACTGGGTAAAACATTCATTGGTGTATCCGAGGGATTAGTAACGGCTGGAGCAAGTATTTTCAAAATCATTGCGGGTTTTCTCACTGATAAGTTTGGGAAGAAAAAACCCTTCATTTTTCTTGGATACTTATTTTCTCTTACTGCTCGTCCATTGCTCGCTATCACAACTGCGGGCTCCGCTATTTTAGGACTTCGCTTTCTTGACGGAGTAGGTAAGGGAATGAAGGACTCACCTAAAGATGCTCTTATTGCTGACTCCACGGAAATTAAAACTCGTGGCAAAGGTTTTGGTATTGCTCGGATGTTGGATACCCTCGGTTCTGTTGTGGGCCCGCTTGTATTATTCGGGCTTCTTTATTTACTAAAAGACAGCCCTGCTAAATATCACATCATTCTTTTCCTCACTGCTATCCCACTTTTCATTACGCTTATTGTGCTTCAATATAAAGTCAAAGAAACTCCAACCATAGAAAAGACAATAACTCAATCAGTGAAAATAACTTTGCCCCGTCGTTTTTATATTTTTCTAGGCATAGTGCTTGTTTTCAGTTTGGGTAATTCGTCAGATGCCTTTCTTATCTTACGAGCCCAGAACCTTGGCGTAGTGTTGCTTGCAATACCGCTTGTTTACGCATTATTTAATTTCGTCTATGCTGTTGCTTCGGTTCCATTGGGTAGCTTATCTGACCGCATTGGTAGAGAGAAGGTCATTATTATGGGCTGGCTTGCTTATGCTCTAGCATACTTCGGTTTTGCCTTTGCAAACCATAGCTATCAAATCTGGTTTTTGTTTGCTTTTTATGGTCTCTACTACGCCACTACGGAAGGGGTGGCAAAAGCATTTGTGGCTGATATGGTGCCTGCTGACTATCGTGGACGAGCATACGGCATATACAATACAGCCATTGGCCTAATCGCATTACCAGCGAGCTTTATAGCTGGTGCCTTGTGGGATAAAATAAGCCCGTCCTCGCCGTTCCTTTTTGGCGGTATAGTTTCGATTATCGCAACCCTATGTCTTGGAAGTTTTCTTTTATTTACCAAAAGAACAGCAACTAATTAGAGTTTTATAGAAATAGAAATACTGACTTGAATTTTTCTAATTTTTTATGCGAGGATATCTCTATCCTTTTCATTTTAAATGTAACCCGCTAATGCGGTCTTGCAGTTGCAGGTCTATGTCTTGCTGTTTTTTATGCTCTTCAATTTATCGTAATAGGCGACCTTAGTAATTCTCACCAAGATGGTTATGTGTGCGAGCTTCATCGCCTAGATTGGTAAATCTATATCATAAATGTTAAAGAATATACCATATCCTATTTCAATTAAGCTTTTATAGTGGAAAACTCAAATTAGGCAAGGGTATCCTGCCAACAATAAAAAAATGGGGTGGGAAAACACCCACCACCCAAAAATCAAAATAAAATACTTGCTGGCTTTTTTATGGCTAGTATGTTAAATTTTATTTAGTAATTGATAAAAGTTGATTGATTTGCTGGAGGGAAACGCTAGGATATGGAAACATTGTGTGCCAATCCATCGTTCGTATCACTTCCTTCCAAGCGAGCAGAGTTTTGAAACGATTGAAGTATCTTAAATATATTAATAGGAATGTTTTTAGTTTTTTTGTGTTATAATAATTGAATATTAATGTTCTTATTATTAATGTTCTTATTATTAATTAATTAATTTAAAAATTATGAAAAAAACAATAAATTTATTTGCATTGCTGATGATTGGTGTTCTTATTGGTTTTCCTTTAAAAGCCTCTTTTGTTTATGCTGATGATAAAGGAGATGGCAATAATCAAGAAATTAAAAGCACTGATAATCATGATCAAGAACAAGAAGGTGCTGATCAAGAAAATGAGGATGACAATGAAGATGGTCAGACAAACGGAGAACATGATGTCAACTCTTTCATTGTGGAAGATAGCCAAAAGATCCCAACTATTAATCTTCCTCAAATTGATGAGAAAACAATTTTGACTTATGCTGACGTTGTCACCGTAATAAAAAATTATGAAAATGCAGTTTTACAAATAAACACCAACACGGGAATTGATACCGCAGGTTCTACTCTTTCGGTTGCAGAAAAAGCATTATTGGATGGATTGGTAAATAAACACTATAATCAATTTAGTAAACTGACTAATCGTATTAATGAAGTGAATGCTCAACTTAAACAATTGGAAGATCTACTCACACCTCTTGGAACACAGTCGATTTCTTCTTTGTATGGCATAAAAGATATCCTTATTAGTGAATTAAATAATTATAGGGATATTATTAGCGGATTATCAGAATTTGATAGTCTAAACTTGCAAGTATTAAAAGGAGAAACAGATTAATAAAATTAATTTAAAAAAATATGAAAAAAATTATAACAGCATTATTTTTATTCACATTCATTGCTCTTCCATTAGGCACATATGCTCAGACCATCACTACAACATCTACTTCCTCTCCAACTCTCACAGAGAAACAACTTAAGACAAAACTTCTCTCTATCAAAGCGAAACAGGGTAAAACAAAAGCATATCTAAAAATAAATAAAATCCGAGCAAAATCAACTATCAAAAAAGTGACAAAAGCTAGGGTGCTTAAAAAGGCTAAAATAGTAAAAGCAAAAGCTGCAGTAAAAACAATAATTACAACAACAAAAAAACAATAATTGTTTTTTTGGAAAGGAACCATGAATTGGAATACGATTGACCAAATCTTTAGAAATGATAAAGGTTTCTAAAAAGTAATTGATGGTGCTTTAAAGGGTGGGTGGTAGTTATAGAAAGATAGAAAATATAAAAACTATTTGATTAGCGTTTTTTGTAGTATAATTAAAGTAAATAAAAAAAAGAATTCTTTTATAAAAATGTTATGTAGGAGGAGGCATAACGAAAAAA